>DATDKO010000471.1:0-9355 GCA_036519935.1 Rubrobacter sp.
AGCCGCAGGGCCTCACGGCGGCGGGGGTTCAGGTGCCCGATGAGCTCGCAGACCGGTTGCTCGCCGGTACGTCCTTCGAGTACCCCCTCGACCGTCTGCCTTACCAGAGCACCATCACCGGCGTCGAGGCCGAGGAAGGGCAGATCATACTCAGCGGTAGGGTGCCGAGCATACCGCTCGGTGCGTACCCCGTCGGTTGATAACGCCTGTGGTTGTTGTTATCGTCTCCGATGGCTGGGACCCTGGAGGGGGGACCTCTAACCGCGCGTGGAGAACTGATGATCCGATTCGACAACGTCACCAAAGTCTACGGTAACGATACCATCGCCCTGGAGCGGGTGAACCTCGGGATAGATTCAGGTGAGTTCGTGTTCCTGGTAGGGGCTAGCGGCTCAGGCAAGTCGACCATAGTGCGCCTGATCCTGAAGGAGATGGAACCCTCGGCGGGGGTCATCTACGTGAACGGCAAAAGGCTCTCGTCCGTGCCGCGGCGCAGGATCCCTCGTCTGCGCCGGGAAATCGGGTGCGTCTTTCAGGACTTCAAACTGCTCCCGAACAAGACCGCAGCCGAGAACGTCGCCTACGCGATGGAGGTCACGGGCCAGAGGCGGCGTACGATCCGCACGAAGGTGCCCCAGATACTCGACCTCGTAGGCCTCTCGGGGAAGATGGACAAGTTCCCAGATATGCTCTCAGGCGGCGAACAGCAGCGCGTATCTATAGCCAGGGCCTTCGTGTCGCAGCCGCCCATACTCGTTGCCGATGAGCCGACGGGCAACCTCGATCCCAAAACCAGCGTCAGTATCATGCAACTCTTGCACAGGATCAACCGCATAGGCACCACTGTCCTGGTCGCGACCCACGACAGAGAGATGGTGGACGTGATGCGCAAGCGGGTAGTTGGTCTCGAGGAGGGGCGTGTCGTCCGCGACAAGGTAAAGGGGGCGTACGCCGATGAGGTTTAACGCGGGGTTCTTTCTGGCCGAGGCCCTCAAGAACCTCCGCCTGAATATGCTCATGAGCATCACCGCCGTCACCACCACGTTCATCTGCATCCTGGTCTTCGGGCTCGGCCTGCTCGTCAGCGCCCACATCCAGAGCATAATAGGCTCCGTGCGCGAGGACGTCAGCGTCGAGGCGTTCATGCCGAACGCCAGCGGCCGGGATGTCGACGCCCTCGCGAACGAAGTCGAAACCTGGCCCGAGGTCGCCAGCGTGACCAAGGTCTCCGAAGAGCAGGCGTTCGCCGAGTTCAAGGACAAGTTCGAGGACCAGCCCGACCTGTACCAGGACCTGGAACTAGGTGTCTTCCCTCCTTCCCTCCAGATCCAGCTCGAGGACCCGAACAGCGCCAGCGCTGTGGCCGAGAGGCTAAAGGAACAGGGGTTCACGGAGAGAAACCTGAGCTATCCTCAGCAGACCATCGACCGTCTCAACTCGATAACTTCGTACGTGATCTTGGGTCTCTATGGGGCCACGCTCCTGTTCCTCGTCGCCAGCGTACTCCTTGTCTCCAACGCCATCAGGCTCTCCATCTTCGCCAGGCGCAAGGAGATAGAGGTGATGAAGCTGGTCGGGGCCTCGGACGGCTTCGTGCGTACACCATTCGTCTTCGAGGGCCTGCTTCAGGCCTTCGCCGGATCTAGCCTCGCGGCGTTCGCCGTGATCTGGATCAACCTCCTCTTCGTCGACTGGTCGCACAACGCCCTCCCCTACGTACCGATCTCCAGTGACGCAGTAAACGCCTTCTCGACCCTGCTACTCCTGATCGCCGTAGGAGTAGGCATCGGCATAATCGGCAGCTTCCTCTCCGTAACACGATTCCTCAAGAAGATATAGCGCCGCGGGCCCTAAAAGCTGAAGTGCTGACAAGCGAAGGCCACAAGGCCTGAGCGTGCTGACATGCGCGGCGAAGCTGCATGGTAGACTCACGGTGTGCTTTGCCAGATACCTCTGATCGGAGCGCTCTCTTGATACTTCCGGCTATGCTGGTCCGTCGGGGGAAGTACTCGGTAGCAGACCCCCTCTTCGTCGAGGAGCGGCGTCCTGTGCTGGTCGCACGCAAGCTTCGCAGGGGCGCTGAGGCCGGCGACATAGTTCTCGTGAACGCCCGCGAGAAGAACCGCTCGCTCAGGGGCGAAGTGACGCGCGTGATCGGGCCTTCTGAGGACCCGCGCAACGTCTACGAGGCGCTCTTCGCCTCCATCGGTACCTCCCGCGAGTTCCCGAGAAAGATCGACGAGGAGGCCGAGGCCGTCGCACACAGGGAGATCGGGGAGCGCAGGGACCTTCGTCACCTCCCCACGGTTACCATAGACGGCGCCGACGCAAAAGATTTCGACGATGCGATCTCGGTCGAGCGTTCCGCAGACGGCTACAGGGTATGGGTCCACATAGCCGACGTAACCCATTACGTCGAGCCTGGCTCAGCCCTCGACAGGCAGGCCGCATACAGGGGTAACTCTGTCTACCTTCCAGGGACCGTCGCACCGATGCTTCCCGGGCGTCTCTCGAACGATGTCTGCTCCCTACGTCCGTACTCGGAGCGGGCCGCCGTAACGGTAGAGATGGAAGTCACCGGCGAAGGAGAGACGAAGAGCTACAGTGCTTTCCGGAGCACCATCACAAGCGACGCGAGGCTCACCTACGAGGCCGTCGACGCGTTCCTGCACGGTGATGGACCGGTCGAGAGTGCGGATCTGGTAAGGACCGCTTACGAGCTCTCGCGCAGGCTCAGGACGCGGGCTGCGAGGCGCGGAAAGCTGGATCTTGGCGGGCGGGAGCCGGAGTACAGGATGGACGAAGACGGGGTGCCTGTGGGTGCAGGTGTCCGCCGTTCCACGCCGGCCAGGGAGTTGATCGAGGAGCTCATGGTCCTAGCCAACGAGTCGGTCGCGAAGATGCTGCACAGGAAGAAGGGCGGTGTCTTCAGGGTGCACGAGAGACCCGACGAGGAGTCCCTGGAGCTGCTCGGAGAGAGACTCGCCGCCATCGGTGTGCAGGCCGAGCCGACGCCTGAGAACCTTGGGACGATCTCCCAGATGGCCAAGTCAGATGCGGTGAACTACCTTATCCTACGCTCCATCCCTCGCGCCCTGTATTCGCCCCAGGACCTCGGACACTACGGCCTCGCACTGGAGCACTACACGCACTTCACGTCCCCGATTCGGCGCTACGCCGACATCCTCGTCCACCGTGCCCTGCTGGGAGACGAGCCCCCCGAAGACCTTGCCGGCGTCGCAGACCACATCTCCGAGAGGGAGTACAGGTCCATGATCTGCGAACGCACCGCGGACGAGTACACGCTGATGTGGCTGATGCGAGACCGTGTGGGGGAGATCCTCGAAGGGACCTTGGTGAGCACCGCCGCCTTCGGGCTCTTCGTCGAGCTCGAGACGGGCGCCACCGGCCTCGTCCACGTGAGCAAACTCCCCGGATGGTGGGAACTCGAGCCGAACGGCGTCGTCCTCTCCAACGACGCCATAGGCGCTTCATACAGGGTGGGGGACGGGGTTCTCGTAGAGTTGCTCGACGTTCTCCCGCTCATGCAGCGGGCTGAGCTAAGGGTGGTGAAACGATTGTGACAGACTTCGCGCGAAACAAGAAGGCCCTCCACGACTTTGCCATCGAGGAGACCTATGAGGCCGGCATCCAGCTGACAGGGCCCGAGGTAAAGTCCGTCAGGGAAGGCCGGGCCAACCTCAAGGAAAGCTACGCCAGGGTGAGGGACGGCGAAGTCTTCCTGATCGGGGCGCACATCTCGCCTTACGCGAACGCCAGGCAGGAACGGCAACTCCCCACCCGTGACCGCAAGCTGCTGTTGCACAGAAAGGAGATCGACCGCCTCATCGGCAAGAGCCAGGAGGAGGGGAAGACCCTCATCCCCCTCAAGCTCTACTCCAAGAACGGCATCGTCAAGCTCCAGATCGCTGTCGCAAGCCGCAAGAAGCAGTACGACAAGCGGCGTGAGATCGCCACGAGGACGGCTGACCGCGAGATCGAACGCGCCGTGAAAGAGCGCCTCCGACGCTAGCATTTCTCCCCGCGGGTTTGTAGAACCCCTCCAAAATGGTAGAATATTCATCACACTAGGGGGCGCATAGGCTTCGACGGGAGCGGTCAGCGTCCTGTGAGACGAGCCGAGTTTGCTGGAGACTCGTAAAACGCCGGCAGCAAAAGATACACGCCAACGATAATGTTGAGCTGGCTGCTTAACTAAAAAGTAGCCCATCGGTCCGGGCGGCCCACGGCCCGGTTCCCGGTGTCATTGAGTGGGCTCACCCTCAGGGATCTGGCCCGGAGCGCTGAGGGGACATTCAACGGGCTAGCCTCGCGGCGGCGCCCCGGTCCGTCGCGGCAGGCGAAGCTAAACCGGGAGCTAAGCTCGTAGAATCTCACGGACGGCGCGCTCGCGGACGCGGGTTCGAATCCCGCCGCCTCCACTCTAGCGCTTCGCGGGTTTCCCGCGAAGCGCGCTGGTCAGCACGCTCAGGCTATCGCCTTCGCTTGTCAGCCCGCCGCCTCCCTGCGGTCGACGGCTTCTCAGCATTTCAGCTAGTTCTCCCGTAGCCTCGCCATGAGCGTAGAACGCGACTGCCGCTGGAAGCGGTTCCTCGTGCGCCGCCGGGCGAGGCAGGAACAGAAAAAGCTGACCTGCTGACAAGCGAAGCCCGAAGGGCGAAGCGTGCTGACCAGCTGAAGTGCTGACATAATAGAACCTCGTGAGCGATCCGCGGCCCATTGGAGTTTTCGATTCTGGTGTCGGCGGGCTGACGGTGCTTGCGGAGATCAAGGACCGGCTGCCCTACGAGCACACCGTATACTTCGGGGACACGGCGCGGGTGCCTTACGGGATACGTGACCTTGCCGAGGTCCGTTGGTTCACTTTCGAGATCATAAACTACCTTATCGGCATGAACGTGAAGCTGATCGTGATCGCGTGCAACACAGCGACGGCTTCGGCCTTGAGGGCGACACAACGTTCTTTCGAGGTGCCGATTATAGGGGTCATCGAGCCTGGGGCGCGGGCCGCGGTAGAGGAGACGCGCAACAGGCGCATAGGAGTTATCGCGACGCCGCTGACCGCGGCGAGCGGCGCGTACAGGCGTGCCGTTCACTCCCTGGACGCAGGAGTCGAGGTCCACGAGCAGTCCTGCCCCGAGTTCGTGCCCATGATCGAACGCGGCGTCGTAGACGGACCCGAGCTCGAAAGGGTCGCGCGAGGCTATCTCCAGCCCATCATGGAGCACGGGGTCGATGCGGTCGTGCTCGGGTGCACCCACTACCCGCTCATCTCCGCGCCGATCAACCGCATTCTGGGTCCTGAGGTGCGTCTGATCTCCTCCGCAGGCCAGACCGCCCTGGAGGTTGGCCGAGTCCTCTCTCGCCGGGACCGTCTCCGCCGCCCACGCCACATAGATGACGAAGGCAAAGCCACTTTTGTGTGCAGCGCAGACCCTGAAGAGTTCGCCGCCCTCGGAAGCCGCTTCCTAGACCAGGAGATAGAGGCAGTAGCCCCGGCGACCGTAATTTAAAGACCCATTCCCCTTTGTTATACTCATGCCCGGTCTCGGCGGGGCGTGGCGCAGTCTGGTAGCGCACCTGCTTTGGGAGCAGGGGGTCGGAGGTTCAAATCCTCTCGCCCCGACAGCGTAGCTGGCGAGACCACTTCGAGAGCCGTGCGGGTGTAGCTCAACGGTAGAGCCCCAGCCTTCCAAGCTGGTGATGGGGGTTCGATTCCCCTCACCCGCTCTCGCCCGGCGGAGCACAGGAAACAACGCGTTTGCAGCGTGACCAAAGGCATTACGGTCGGTAAGGCGAACGTCGCCGGTACTCCTCTTACAGCGCTACGCATAAGGTTGAAGCCTTACGCGTGCCGATCTCTCAGGGCGCACAGCGAACCTCGATCCTTTCCTTGCGGGTCTAGAGGGCAGTCTCACAAGCGAGCAAGTCCTCCCACTCTGGGGCGGGGCAACCGCCGACAACGTCCTGCCAAGCATATCAATACTGCGATGACGAGGTCGCTTCCGATGGGGTCGCGTACGCGCTGCTCTCGGGTGAGATCCAGGCTAGCTGTGCCCTCGGTATCGGCTATTTCCCGATCGGTGGTGAACGGCCGGTGACGCGCTCCCAAAGAAATCGGTGTCTCAGAGAGCGGCCAAGCCCATCGTTCCCTTTCTGGCTCGGTTTTCTAATCGTAGACTATACACTGCTACGCTACTTTGCTGAAGATGTAGTCGGTTCGTGGAGTTAATCCTCGAGGGGCTGGCAGCAGGGGAGGGCATCGACTGCGTCGTGGAATCTTACCCGCGTTTAGACGGCGAGTCCGTGGGTGGGGCCATGCTTTTCGCCGCCGGGCGGGTCGAGGAGATGCTAGCGGTATCGATAACCTGGGCGGATGGCTGAGGACGGTCGTAGCAAGGGTGTGCCTGGACGCGCTGCGCTCGCGCAAGTCGCGCCGCGAGGGAACCCTTGAGGAGCCCCTTGGCGTGCACGTGCCCGATCCGATCGCGAGCCGCGCGGATGGTATCGACCCCGAGCACGAAGCGTTCGTGGCCGACTCGGTCGGTCTCGCACTGCTGGTGGTGCTCGAAAAGCTGGCCCCCACACAGCGGCTCGCGTTCGTTTTGCACGACATGTTCGCCGTCCCCTTCGACGAGATCGCTCCGATCGTCGACCGCTCACCTGCCGCGGCACGGCAGCTCGCCGGCCGCGCCCGCCGCCGCGTCCAGGAGCAAGCCCCGGTTCCCGACGCTGGCCTCGGCCGTCAGCGAGAAGTCGTCGACGCCTTCCTCGCCGCCTCGCGTGAAGGTGACTTCGAGGCTCTCCTCGCGTTGCTCGATCCCGATGTAGTGCTCCGCGCCGACGCCGGCACTGCTCCCACGGAGCATCGAGGGAGGTGCACGGTGCACAGGCCGTTCGCCGAGCTCGCACTCGCCTTCTCACAGGTTGCGCGCTTCTCACGCCCGGCGCTCGTCAACGGCGCTGTCGGGTTCGTCACCGTCACCAGCGGAGAGCTCTTCTCCGTCATGGGCTTCACGATCAAGGGCGGCAAGATCGTCGAGATCGACATCCTCGCCGACGCCGCTCGCCTCGCCCCACTCGACCTGACGGGCCTCGACGACTGACGCTCGGCGCTTAATGGTAGGTTGGGAAGCGGCGCCGCTGCTCGCGCCTATTGCCCCAGCTACTTCCTCACCGCGCATATGCGGTATCCCCCTGGCGAAGTTGACGACCCGACCGTCGTTGGTAGTCTCCAGCCCCTAGAGCGGCTGCCTTGGCTGGGTCATCCCGGCCAGCTCCTGAGGTAGCCCCGTCTGACCGACGCCCGTTCTAGGCGGACCAACGGTGCCTTGAACCGGACGTGCACCTGATCTCGCGACCGTACGTCAGAGTCTTCGAGTAGACTACTCGGGCGGCGATGGCGAGGGCTTGCCCAGCGCCTCGGCGAGCGCTTCGAAGATTCGGTCTGCTGGTAACTCGCAGGGGATGGCCCGCGGCCATTCGTTCATGGTAGGCACGTCCTTTGGGCATTTGCCGGAGGAGATATCGCTATTGACCTCCACCACCACGGCGTCGAGTTCCGGATGATAGAAGAGGTAGGTGTTGTAACCGGGTATCTCACCGTTGTGCCCGATCCACCCGTGGTCCTTACCGAGCCCGATGCCGTAGGCCAGGTCGCCTTCGAGCGGAGGCTGGTTAAGCGGCGGCACGTTGCTGACGAACGAGTCGAGCCGCTCGGCTTGCTGCCCGGGTGAGAGCAGGCCCTTTCCGGTGCCAAGCGCCCGCCCGTAGACCAGCAGGTCGTCCACCGTCGAGATCATCTCGCCGGCCGTCCATGCCTCGGAGGGGCTCCAGTCGGTGGAGTCGATGGGCTTCGAGCCGGAGGATTTTCCTTGTAGGGTGTAGCCGTGGTCGTAGGGCTTGGGAAGAGCGGAGTCCGCGCCTGGGAAGGAGGTCTCCTTGAGATGGAGCGGCTTGATTATCCACTTGCTGTATAGCTCTCCGACCGGCCTGCCGGTTACCTGCTCGAGGACCAGACCCAGCAGCACGTAGTTCGTGTTGGAGTAGAACCACCCGGTACCTGGTTCGAACAGAGGGGACTCCTTGATGCCGATCTGCGCCAGCTCCTCGGGCTTCCAAACCCTCGTCGGGTCGGACAACCATTCGCTCACCCACTGCTTGTCCTCGGTGTAGCTGGCGATCCCGCTGGTCATGTCTGCCATCTGGCGCAGCGTGATCTTATCCCCGTTGGAAACGCCCTTAACATACTGGTCTATCGTGTCGTCGAGCGAAAGGAGCCCCTTGTCCGCGGCCTTGAGCAGAAGGGTGGCGGTGAAGGTCTTGGTGACGCTGCCTATCCGGTGGTGCACCTCTGGCGTCATCGGCTCCCCAGAAGCTCGGTCCGCCACTCCCAGGGCGCGCACCCACGTGTACTGGGGGGTCTGCACTGCGGCCACCACCCCGGGCGCGTCGCTCTCTTTGAAAGCCTTCTTTAACGCCGCGTCAAGATCGGCCGTGGTTGCTTGTTCGCCACCTCCGTTGGTATGGGTACCTGCAGCGGAATCCCCTTTGCTGCCATCACCCCCGCTACATCCGCTCCCTAGCAGGAGCACCAACCCGGTTAGAAGAAGTACCCCTTCCAAATCGACCGGTGCATATTCTGGACGAACAAACGTGACCCCTCTCAGTCAGCTATCGATCTGTATACTCGCACCGGGCGAAAGACGGCGCCACCCTCCGCACCCACATTTCCGAACGCGACTTCTCGGAAAACCAGTTCGCAGTCTCCCGCATACAGCTCCCCGATAAGCCCCAAGGCGGTCCTGGATGAGAGGTGTGAAGCGGAAAAAACAGAGATCCGACGAGCGGACTCGATCCGCTGTCCCGCTCATCTCCTGCCCGACTTCGCACCAGCGCAGGGAGCCTTGGTTATGCAGCAGTCCACCGCCACCTCGGAGAGCTTCAGACCTACGATCCGGTAGTTGGCTTGCCGGACGAGCCCTTCCAGTGAATCCATCGCGCCGAGGTCTATCCACTCGTCGCGTCTGCGGCGCAGGGTAGTGGCGGAGCATCCCTTGTTGGAGATCCGCCAGTACGCGCAGCCTAACACTAGGACCTGCAGCAGTTTCTCGAAGATCACTGTGTCGGGGATGCGAATGCGATAGCAGCTGAGCGGGTGATTGGTCTGGCGTTCGGGTGACAAGGCGCGGAACTGTTCCCAGACGGGCTCCTAATGATGTTTGGATGCACTGCGGGCATGGAGACGCTCCTTTGCATCGGAGAGCGTCGAGAACTCCCTCGAATGATGAAGCACTCCATGCCCGTTTGCCCTCGGATACGCTTCCTTTGGGCG
>DATDKO010000472.1:0-2677 GCA_036519935.1 Rubrobacter sp.
CGGATTCGGAGACGTTCCTGTCCTCCTTTAAACCTTCGCCCGCTAAGGCTTCCGCCACGTCCAGGTAGGTACGGGCGGCCGGTCCTTCCGGCTTCGCGCCCTTGTAGAAGGCGGTTTGGACCGTCTTCGGCTGGAGTTCCTCGAGCTTCGGGGTGTCCCCGATCATGACCCTTATGTCGCAGTCGCCGGCGAGATACTCGGCCTGGGGCGCCTTGAACAGGGGGTTTACATTGACGTAGGCGGCGCCTATGCGCGAGGCCGCGAGCATCGCCACGATGGCTTCCCAGGACTTCTCCAGGTAGACGCCGACCCTGTCGCCCCTCCCTACGCCCGCCTCCGCCAGAGCGGCTCCGAGGGAGCCGCTCTGGCGTTCCAGGTCCTCGTAGGTGTACTTTGCATCGCCGTCCACGACCGCCGCTTTCTGCGGGTCGCGCGCCACGGAGTTGTAAAGCAGATCGTGGAGCGTGAATTCTGGACGTGATCTCATGCCGCTTTGCTCTCCACGAGCCTGGCTATGGCCTCGACGGACCCGAAGTTCTCCTCGTCGAACTCCTCGTCCTCTACGACGATACCGAAAGTGTCCTCGAGGAACACGACGAGCTCGACGGTCTGCAACGACGTCATGACACCGTTGTCTATTAGCGGCTCGTCGTTCGGGACGTCGCGCCCGCCGGTCACGTTCTCCTGAAGCCATCCGCGTATGGCGGACCTCGCATCTCCGTTGTTAGAAACCATGTCAGCCTCCTTATCTGAGCCAGAAGCCTGCTTCGCCGTCGCCGAAAGCCAGCGACCAGTTGACGAGGTCGCCCGTCGTTTCGCGCAGGCTGGTATCCGCGAACTTGACCAGCAGTTTGTGGCGTCTTCCCCTGCGGGAGAAGAAACCTAGACGCCGCAGGTCGGCGGACCTCGGCGAAGTGGGCGACTCCACGAACCTGTACCTTATTATCTGAACGCCCATCCTCCTGAAGGAACGTACCGTCTCGCGGAGCAGGGCCAGCACGACGTCCTGACGCCCCGGAAGCGCTGTGAGGTCGAGTATGTAGCCGTCCTGACCGTGAAAGGCGGCTTTGAGCACGGCGTAGCCGAGCATTCTCCTTCCTGACCTCACCCCGAGCACGGTCACAGGGGACTGGGGGGAACCGGGACCATAACGCCAGCGCAAAAACGCCGCATCCTTCTCGACCGTACAGGGCACCACCGCTGCGACCATCTCGAACAGGTCGTCGAAGGAATCGTCGAACCCGTCGAGCGCTTCGACTTCGAGGTCTCCACCCAAGCCACTGCCCAGTGCCTCGTCCACGGCCCGCAGTCCCCCGTTCAGCAGCCCCTGCAGCGGGCGTGGGATCGGCGCGCGCGGGCGCGGGGCCGGCGGCGCGACGTGCTCCTCCACCTCGTGCGCTTCGGCGCCAGGCCTGTCGGTGAACCCTCGGGCCGGCGCGAACTGCTGCGGAAGGTTGAGGAGCCTCCGGAGCGGGGCTGGGACGGAGGGCATGGGTAGACGCGAGACGTTCATCAGCTTCGCCGCGTACTTCAGGTCGCCGACTACCTCGGCCCCTAGCCGCGTCTCGACGCTGATCACCGCTGGCACCATGTCGCAGACCACGCAGTTCTCGGTCGAGCGAAAGAAGGAGCGCATCAGCATGATGGCCTGGAAACCGTGCTGGGGAAGCACCATGTAGTCTCCGGGCGTGTGGGCGACGACCTGCCGGCCGTCGATCCTGTAGAATTGCGGGAACGCCGTCAAGTGGCCGACGACTTCTCCCTCTTCCGTCACAGAGACCCAGCGGTACATCTCTCCTGACAGAGGGTGATCCTGGTACCAGCGGTAGAGGGCAGCGTAATAGTCCACTTCGTGCACCTCGGGGAAATCCGGGAACGAGAGAATGCGCAACTGCCCGATCTTATCTTCCAGCTCTGGGCTCTCGACCGGCTCCACAGCCGCCTTCATGGGCGGAACCCCGATCCGGCGCTCCTCGGAAAGGGACGCTGGGAAGCCGATCTTTCCGGCAGTCGTCCTCCCTGGCTTGCTCTCTTACCTTCTGATCGGTGACGCAAGGAACCTTCCACTCTGTAGGGTTTCACGGTGCAGATCCAAAGGGCAAAGTGTAATGGAGCCTTTCGTAAAAGCCAAGCGACGCGCCTTTGGGTTGGGCATCTCTCGTGAACAGGAGCTGCCCTCTGTGGTAGTGTTCCAAACCAGGCAGGAGTGATTTCGCGGCATTTACTTCAGAAAGGTTGAAGCTTCGAGCACTTTCCCCGATAATTGGCGCCTGTGTGTCACCGCGACCCAGCAGGGCCGGTGGCGCTAATTGGTATTGCAGGAGGGGCGACTACTTGAAAGAGATAAGCAAGACGGGTGGACCTGGCGCCACCCGGAGGTACAACAACGAGACAGGACGGGCGGTGAAGCGTAGGCGCGGAAAGACGAGCTACGCCCGCAGGCGCAAGACTGCAGGCGTAGCCCTGATCGCGTGTTTGTTGCTGGTCGGAGCCGTCGCCGTCTTCTACTACCTGACCGGGGGAGACGACGAGATAAACCGCGGCGTCAGCATCGGCTCCGTCGACGTTGGCGGGATGACCAGAGACGAGGCCCGCGAGGTCGTGCAGGTCGACGCCTCGGCGACCTTCGAGAAGATCTCCTTCGGCACCGGTAAAGAGGAGTTCTCTGCAAGCGGTG
>DATDKO010000473.1:0-14737 GCA_036519935.1 Rubrobacter sp.
TGATCTGAACCAGTCCGGGGCCGAGAGGATCATCGGCATCGAGCCTGGCGCCGTTATCTCGACGAAGATCGAGGAGAACGTGATCCCCGAATACAACCTCAATCTCGAGCACGAGCCCTCTAGCACGGCCGCGATGCTCGCGGAGGTGGAGCGGCTCTACAAGGACAAGGAGCCCTTCGTGTTCCCGCCCTGGTGCCCGCATCCGATGTGCTCCCAGTTCCACTTCCGTTACCTCGAGGATCCAAAGAACTCCCAGGGCAACCTCGACGAGCCCGCGAAGATCTCCGCCATAGTCAATGAAGATCTCGCCGATGATGAGCCGGTGGCCTACGCGTTTATCAACAATCTCAGGCTCAACGAGGTCGAGCTCATCTCACTGGAGAACGAGATCGCCGCGGCTGGCGATAACGCCCCCAAGGGCGTCCAGGCGTGGCTCAAGGACAACCAGGACGTGGTGCAACCCGCGATCGACGCCGCCAAGCAAGCCCAGTAACCTCAAAACCCCGACCATAGGCTGCGGGACCTTGGTATACGTTCGCGGCCGGAGTACACTTTCTCGCTCCGGCCGCGAATCGCTGTTCGACCAGAGCTGGAGCCTTTCGCTTGCCCTGAGAACATAACGGACGAATTTCATCCCGCCGATACAAAACATTATATCTATGTGCTACGCTGCGGTAGTGGCAGAGAGCGACGGCCCGATCGGCGGACGATGAGTTTCGGTTCCGGATCTGGGCTACTTCCTTTTCCTAGCCGTCGCACCCATTTCGTACCTGTTCACGCCACCGCGGAGGTAGAGCATTGACGGCCACGGTCGTCCTCGGACTGGCCTGGGGAGATGAGGGCAAGGGTAGGGTGTGCGACGCGCTCGCGTCCGATGTGGACTACGTCTCGCGCTACTCGGGCGGCAACAACGCCGGCCACACCGTCCGTGTCGGACAGGAGGAGTTCAAACTCCATCTCGTGCCTTCGGGCATCGTGCGCGAGGGCGTGGTCTGCACCATCGGGAACGGGGTCGTGGTCAACCCCGAGGTACTGGTCAATGAGGTCGAGGCCCTCGAGAAACGGGGCCTTGGGGTAAGGGACCGTCTCAAGGTAGACGGACGGGCGCACCTGATCATGCCCTACCACATCGCGCTCGACTCGCACCGTGAGATCGCCTTGGGCGACGCCAGGATAGGGACGACGAACCGCGGTATAGGCCCGGCCTACGAGGACAAAGTCGCCCGCTACGGCATTCGTGTCCAGGATATCTTCGATGAAGGCATTTTGAAGACCAAGCTCAAGGCGGCCCTCAGGGAAAAGAACGCGATCTTCGAGAACGTCTACAGCGAGGAGCATTACGAGGTCGCCGAGGTCGCTTCCTGGCTGCTCTCGTTCAGGGAGTTTATCGGGCCGATGGTCGCTGATACGGGAACGCTGCTCAGGGAGGCGCTGGACAATAGGGAGCGTGTCCTGCTCGAAGGGGGCCAGGCGACGCTCTTGGACAACGATCACGGGACCTATCCCTTCGTCACATCATCCAATCCCACGGTCGGGGGCGCTGTCGTCGGTTCCGGCATCCCTGCGCGGCAGCTCGAGTACGTCGTCGGCGTCACCAAGGCTTACACCACGCGGGTCGGCGACGGGCCTATGCCTACGGAGCTCTTCGACGAGACGGGCGAGACCATAAGGAGCGTCGGGCGCGAGTACGGTACGACAACGGGCCGGAGCAGGAGGGTGGGGTGGTTGGATCTGCCCGCCGTCAAGTGGGCTGCGTCGCTCAACGGGATAACGCACGTCGCCATCACGCTCCTCGACGTGCTCTCCGCGGTCGATGAGATAAACATCTGCGTCGGCTACGAGATCGACGGCGAACGTGTGGAAGGCTACCCCATGCACCAGACCGACCTGCACCACGCCAGGCCCGTCTACAAGTCGCTACCAGGCTGGGGCGAGGACATCACGTGGTGCAGGATGAGGGGGGACCTCCCAGGGGCGGCGCAGGATTTCGTTGGCTTTGTGGAGGCCGAAGTCGGGGCTCCTCTGTGCATGATCAGCGTCGGGCCGGAGCGGGATCAGGCGATCGTCGAGAGGATCGGGATCTAGGGTCGTGAGGCCGAGGCCATGAAGGTGCTGATAGTAGGGAGCGGCGGGCGTGAGCACGCGCTGGTCGAAGCCCTGGCTGCTAGCCCACTGGAGCCCGAGATGTACGCGGCCCCAGGTAACGTCGGCATCTCACGCATCGCCGAGACGGTGGACATACACGTAGACGATCTGGTCTCCCTTAGAGACTACGCGGCCGACAGCGGTATCGACCTGACCGTCGTCGGTCCCGAAACCCCCCTGATAGGGGGCATCTCCGAGGCGTTCTGGGAGGCTGGCCTGAAGGTCTTCGGTCCTTCGCGGGCGGCGGCCCGCATAGAGGGCTCGAAGGTCTTCGCCAAGGAGCTCATGCGTCACGCTGGCGTACCAACCGCCCGCTTCGAGGCATTCGACCGCGAGGCGGCGGCCCTCGCCTACCTGCGCGCGCACTCGGACTACCCCGTCGTCGTGAAGGCCGACGGGGCCGCGGCGGGGAAAGGTGTAACCGTGGCCCATACACAGGACGAGGCCGAGGAGGCTGTGAGGGCCTCCTTCGCCGGCAAGTTCGGTGCCGCCGGGGAGAGGATCGTCATAGAGGAGTGTCTCGAAGGGAGGGAGGCCTCGGTCTTCGTCGTCACGGACGGGCAGGAGATCCTGCCTTTCCTGCCGGCCCAGGACTACAAGCGCGTCTACGACGGCGACGAGGGACCGAACACAGGGGGGATGGGATCCTACTCGCCCATCATGTGGATGGAGCCGGCCACGTACGCGGCCATCCTGGAAGACATCATACGTCCCACGATCCACCAGCTAGCCCTGATCGGGGCCCCTTACACGGGCCTCCTCTACGCGGGCGTGATGGTCACGGAGACAGGCCCGAAGGCGCTCGAGTTCAACTGCCGCTTCGGAGACCCGGAGACACAGGTCATACTGCCGAGGCTCGGCTCCGACCTCCTCGAACTGATGCTGGCGGCGGGCAACGAGGACCTCGCCGGACGCGAGATCGTCTGGTCCGCGGACAAGGCGGTCTGCGTCGTCCTGGCCTCGGAAGGTTACCCCGTGTCATCGTCGTCGGGGGATGAGATCTCCGGCCTGGAGAACATCCCCGCCGGGGTCTACGTCTACCATGCGGCCACCGAGGAACGCGACGGCCGCTTCTACACCGCCGGCGGCAGGGTCTTGAACGTTGTCGGAACTGGGCAGAGCATCATCGAAGCGCGGGCCCGCGCCTACGCCGCGGTCGAGCAGATCCACTTCGAAGGCATGCACTACCGCACGGATATAGCCCTGGAGGCGATAGAGCTGGAGGACCTTTGAGCCCGAGAGTAGGAATCCTGGTCGGAAGCGAATCGGATCTCCCCGTCCTCGAAAAGTGCACGGCCCGCCTCGAAAGCTACGATATCGAGTACGAACTCGAGGTCCGCTCGGCCCACCGTAACCCGGAAGGCGTCTCCGAGTATGCGGGAATGGCCCGCGAACGTGGCCTGAAGGTAATAATCTGCGCCGCCGGCATGGCCGCCCACCTTGCCGGGGCCGTCGCAGCACGCACGAACCTGCCCGTCATCGGGATACCCGTTGCCTCAGGCACCCTGAGCGGCTTCGATGCTCTCCTCGCTACCGTCCAGATGCCCTCGGGTGTGCCCGTGGCGACAGTCGCCGTCAACGGCGCCGCCAACGCCGGCGTGCTCGCAGCCCAGATCCTCGCGCTCTCGGATCCCGCCCTTGCCGAGAGGTTGGAGGGATAGACTTGGTATGGAAGCCACGATGCTCGCCGCAGGATAAGGGGGTTATCTACGCGACGATACCCGCGCGGCGTGCCAACCCCATAGATCGGAGGAGTGTCGAGTGATCGAACGCTACACACTCCCTGAGATCGGGGCTGTCTGGACCGAGGAGGCGAAGTATCACGCGTGGCTCAGGGTGGAGCTTGCGGTCAGCCGGGCGAGGGCGCAGCTCGGGGAGATCCCGACCGAAGAGGTGGAGGAACTGGCCGGGAAGGCGGACTTTACCGTCGAACGTATCCATGAGATAGAGCAGGAGACCAATCACGACGTAATAGCGTTCGTGACCAACGTTGCCGAATACGCCGGGGACGTCGCCCGTCACTTCCACTTCGGCCTGACGAGTTCCGACGTGCTGGATACGGCGGGAGCGTTGCAGCTCAAGGAGGCCCTGGATCTCATCCTCGGCGAGGCGAGAGGATTGACGTTGCTTCTGGCCGAGATGGCGTTGGAACATCGCGACACCGTGATGGTCGGGCGTACGCACGGAGTTCACGCCGAGCCGACGGTGCTCGGACACAAGCTCGCCGTGTGGGCTTTCGAGATGGAGCGGAACCTGGACCGGCTCTCTCACGCGCGTGAGGTCGCTGCTGTGGGTAAGATCTCGGGCGCCGTCGGGACCTACGCGAATGTCGACCCGAAGGTCGAGGCGATCACCTGCCAGGAGCTCGGGCTTTCTCCATCTCCAGCCTCGACCCAGATCGTGCAGCGCGACAGGCATGCTGAGGTACTCGCCACGCTCGCCATCCTCGGTTCTACAGTGGAGAAGATAGCGCTGGAGATCAGGGGCGCCCAGCGTACTGAGGTCCGCGAGCTGGCTGAGCCGTTCGGACGCGGGCAGAAGGGGTCCTCGGCGATGCCCCACAAGAGGAACCCGATCCTGGCCGAGCGTCTGTGCGGCATGGCCAGGCTGCTCCGCGCCAACGCTATCGTCGGCTTCGAGAACAACGCCCTCTGGCAAGAGCGGGACATCTCCCACTCCTCGGCTGAACGCGTCGTACTCCCCGACTCCACGATCCTGGCCTTCTACATGCTACGCACCACGATTCGCATATTGCGCGGCCTCGAAGTACACAAAGACCGGATGCTCGAGAACCTGAACAGCGGAGGAGGCATTGTCTTCTCGGGCCGCGTCCTGCTCGCGCTCGTGGAGAGCGGCATGAACCGCGACGACGCCTACCGTGTGGTCCAGGATGCCGCGATGCGGGCCTGGCAGAGTGAGGCCGGCTTTAGAGAGCTGCTGAGCAGAGACGAAGCAGTACGCGAACGGTTGGGCGACGAACTGGATACGCTCTTCGACCCCACATACGCGCTGCGCAACCTCGGCGCGGTCTTTGGACGGGTGGAGGAGCTGAAAAGGAGGCTGGAGGATGACTGAAGAATTACTCTACGAGGGAAAGGCCAAGAAGGTCTTTACGACGGATGATAACGATGTGCTGCTACACCGCTACAAGGACGAAGCGACGGCGTTCAACGCCCAGAAGCGCGGTTCGTGGAAGGACAAGGGCAAGACCAACGCTACTATGAGCGCAGCGATCTTCGCCTACCTCGAGACGCACGGCGTACCCACCCACTTCGTCGAGCAGGTCGATGACACGACCATAAAGACGAAGAAGCTCGACATGCTCCCGGTCGAGATAGTGGTCCGCAATGTGGCCGCCGGCTCACTCTCGCGGCTGCTCGGTTTCGAGGAGGGGAGGAAGCTCAAGGCCCCGATAGTAGAGCTTTGCTACAAGGACGACGATCTCGGAGACCCCCTGCTGAACTGGTACCACTTCAGGGAGCTCGGCGTCTCCGACGAGGACCTGGAGTTCTGCGAGGAACTAGGCCTCAAGGTCAACGAGGTTCTCGCGCCGTTCTTCGACGAACGCGGCATAGTCCTCGTCGACTTCAAGATAGAGGCGGGGCGGGATGCGGAGGGCAACCTCATGCTGGCGGATGAGATCTCCCCCGACACCTGCCGTTTCTGGGACAAAGAGACGGGCGAGAAGCTGGACAAGGACCGTTTCCGGAACGACATGGGAGGCGTCGAAGAGGCCTACGCCGAGATGCTCAGAAGGGTTACGGAGATCACACAGAGAGGCGCGGTAGATTGAAGATCCGGGTCCTCGTCCGTCCGAAGGTTGGCATACTCGACCCGCAGGGCGAGGCGGTGAAGAAGGCGCTTCCTGCCCTTGGTTTCGAAGGGGTCAGGACCGTTCACGTCGGGAGGCTCGTCGAGATGGAAGTCGAGAGTTCGGACGAGGTCGACGCTATGTGCCGCAGGCTCCTCTCTAACCCGACGATAGAAGAGTATGAGTGGGAGGTCGTGGGGTGAGGATAGGCGTTACGGTCTTCCCCGGGTCCAACTGTGACAGGGACGCGCTGTACGGTGTGGAGCGGATCGGCGCCGAGGCGGTCGAGTTGTGGCACGCGGACGCGGATCTCAAGGGTGTTGACGCCGTGATCGTTCCCGGCGGCTTCTCCTACGGCGATTACCTCAGACCCGGCGCCATCGCCCGCTTTGCGAACGTCATGGGCCCACTGGAAGAGTTCGCGAAAAGCGGGGGCCCGGTACTCGGCATCTGCAACGGCTTCCAGGTCCTGACCGAGGCACACCTCTTGCCAGGTGCTCTGCTCCGCAACACGCACATGCGCTTTATCTGCGACCGTGTCCGGGTGCGGGTAGAATCCGCAGACACACCCTGGACCGCGGGCAGTGATCCCGGCGAGGAGCTAACCCTGCCCGTCGCCCACAACGAGGGGAACTACTTCGCCGATCAGGCGACGCTCGCGGAGCTGGAGGAAGAAGGGCGTGTCGTGCTGCGCTACCTCGAGAACCCGAACGGGTCGGCGAACGACATCGCGGGCGTCTGCAACGAGGACCGAAACGTTGCCGGCATCATGCCGCATCCCGAGAGGGTCTCCGACCCCGCCCTGGGCTCCGACGAGGGATTGAGGATACTGCGTTCCGTGCTGGTAGGGGCAGGGGTCTGACTATCCAGGAGACATACACCGCTTTGGGGATCTCGGATTTCGAGTACGACCGCATCCTGGAGCTGATGGGCAGAGCGCCCAACTTCCTGGAGCTCTCGCTGTTCTCCGTAATGTGGAGCGAACACTGCGGCTACAAGAACTCGCGCCCGCTCCTCGGCCGCTTCCCGAACGAGGGGATGCGCGTGGTGCAGGGACCGGGGGAGAACGCCGGCGTGGTCGAGGTGGGGGACGGGTGGGCGCTCGCGTTCAAGATGGAGAGCCACAATCATCCTTCTGCCGTGGAGCCGTATGAGGGGGCGGCGACGGGGGTAGGTGGGATCATCCGCGATATCCTGGCCATGGGAGCGCGGCCCGTTGCGCTGCTCGACTCGCTGCGGTTCGGGCCGTTGGATGACGAACGCAACCGCTACCTCTTTCGGGAGGTCGTGCGTGGTATCGGGGGGTACGGGAACGCCGTCGGGGTACCGACCGTCGGTGGGGAGGTCGAGTTCGGACGGGCCTACTCAGGTAACCCGCTGGTCAACGCTATGTGCATAGGCCTGATCCGGGTCGAGGATCTCGTCCGTTCGAGCGCTACCGGTAGGGGCAACCTCGTCGTATTGCTAGGCTCGAAGACAGGACGCGACGGTATACACGGGGCTACGTTCGCCTCGGACGAGCTTACCGATGAGTCCGAGTCCAAGAGGTCCAACGTGCAGGTCGGCGATCCGTTCTGTGAGAAGATGCTGATCGAGTGTTGCCTGAAGCTGCTGGATGAGGACCTGCTGGTCTCGTTGCAGGACCTCGGCGCCGCCGGTATTACCTCCTCGGCCTCCGAGATGGCCGCGAAGGGCGGGGTCGGCATCGAGATCGAGACCGACAGGGTGCCCCTGCGCGAGAGCGGGATGGAGCCTACGGAGGTCATGATCTCCGAGTCCCAGGAGCGGATGCTCGCCGTTGTCGAGCCCGAAAAGGTCGATGACGTTCTGTGGATCGCCGAACGCTACGAGCTGGTCGGTGCGGTTGTAGGACGTGTCGCCGGCCACGGCGACCTGCGCGTGATCCACCACGGAGAGGTGGTCGGCTCTGTCCCCGCCGAACACCTCGCCGACGCTCCCGTCTACGAACGCGACGTTGTGCGCCCGCGATACCTGGACGAAGTACCGGAACTCGACCTAGACAGGCTTCCCGAGCCGGAAGATTACAACGCCGTGCTCTTGCAGATGCTGGGGCATCCGAACCTCCGTTCGCGGCGTCCCATCTTCACCCAGTACGACCACCAGGTCGGCACGGACAGTGTGGTCTTGCCCGGCGCTGACGCCGCGGTGATGCGGATAAAGGACACGGATCTTGGCTACGCCGCTACCACAGACGGCAGGGGCCGCCACTGCTATCTCGACCCGAGGGGCGGCGGAGCCGCAACGGTCGCCGAAGCCTACCGGAACCTCTCGTGTGTGGGGGCGGAGCCTGTCGCCGTTACCGACTGCCTCAACTTCGGCAGCCCGGAGAAGCCTGACGGCTACTACCAGATCGCCGAGTGCATCGAGGGGATGTCCGAGGCGTGCGAGGTCTTCGGGACTCCGGTTGTAAGCGGCAACGTCAGCCTCTACAACGAGACAGACAGGGGTGCCATCTATCCGACCCCCACCGTTGGGATGGTCGGTGTCTTGGAGGACGTAGATCGGCACGCTTCGCCAGCTTTCAAGCGCGAGGGAGATCTGGTGGTGGTGATCAGGAGCAGCTCTCCTGCCTCTCTCGACGGCTCTGAGTACCTGGAGATAGTCCACGGTCGCACCGCGGGCCGGCCTCCACGGCCTGACCTCGACGCCGAAAGGAAGACCGCCGACCTGGTGCGCGGGATGGTCCATTCCGGGCTCGTCGATACAGCACACGACATATCCGGCGGCGGGGAGATCGTTGCGGTCGCCGAGATGGCGCTTGCCGGCGGCCTTGGCATCGAGTACGAAGAGGGCGAAGCTGAACGTAGGATAGCCGGTCTGGGCGGAGGAAGAGCGGATGTTGCGTTGTTCGGAGAGGGGAGCAGCGGGTTCGTTGTCGCGGTTCTGGAAGAACGCTGGGATGAACTGCAGGATGCGCTGGTCGGGTTCGCTTACGATGTCATCGGAACGACCGGTGGAGACAGGTTCCAGACAGGCGATCTCATAGACGTAAAGCTGTCGGAGTTAAGAGAAGCATACGAGCGCGACCTCTTCGAGGTGCATGCGCCGGAGGGCGGACACATTGAATAGCGTAGAGAAGGGAGACCATGACGGTGGGCGCGCTTGACGTAGGCTACAGGGATACGGAAGGCAAGCCGAAGGAGGCGTGCGGCGTCTTCGGGCTCTACTCCCGCGAGCTCTCAGGGGAGCTGGCCCAGCGCACGTACTTCGGGCTCTACGCCCTCCAGCACAGAGGCCAGGAGTCGGCGGGAATCGCCACCTCAGATGGGGAGCGCACGACCGCGATGCGCGACATGGGTCTCGTCTCGCAGGTCTTCGACGGACCACGCCTCGCCGCTCTCGAGGGCGGACACCTGGCCCTTGGCCACGTCCGCTACTCGACGACCGGCTCCGCCTCATGGGAGAACGCCCAGCCCGAGTTCGGCGGTCGCGGCGACGTGAACGTAGCCGTCGCCCACAACGGCAACCTCGTAAACGCCGGGAAGTTGCGGGACAGCCTGGCCGAAGACGGCTTCAGGTTCTACTCGACCTCGGACACGACCTACATCGCGGCGGCGGCCGTGAGGGAGCTGGAGCGGGGGCTCTCGATCGGGGAGGCGGTCAGGGGCGCGATGCGCCGCTTCGAAGGCGCCTACTCTGTGGCCATGATCTTCCGAGACAAGCTCGTCGCTTTCCGCGACCCTCACGGCTTCCGTCCCCTCTGCATCGGCGAGGTCGAGGGTGGTTACGCCGTCTCCAGCGAGACCTGCGGCCTGGACATCATCGGCGCCAGGTTCCTGCGCGACGTGGATCCCGGCGAGGTTGTCGTCATAGACGACGATGGTCTGACGAGTTACAGGGCCGAGACCCCGCGCCGGGCTCTGTGCGTCTTCGAGTACGTGTACTTCGCCCGTCCCGACTCGCGCTTCGACGGACGCGAGGTCGCCGGCTCCAGGCACAGGATGGGAGAGCTCCTGGCGGAGGAGGCGCCGGCCGAGGCCGACGTGGTCATTCCCGTCCCAGATTCGGGGATGATGGCGGCGATCGGCTACTCGCAGCGGAGCGGCATCCCTTACGCAGAAGGCCTCATAAAGAACCGCTACGTCGGGAGGACTTTCATCCAGCCGACCGACGGTATGCGCCAGCTCGGCATAAGACTCAAGCTCAACCCGCTGCCGAGCGTGATCGAAGGCAACAGGGTGGTCGTTGTCGACGACTCAATCGTGCGCGGCAACACGAGCCGCAAGCTGGTCGAGCTGCTCTTCGAGGCCGGTGCAGCCGAGGTCCACTTCAGAGTCTCTTCGCCCCCGATCAAGGGTCCCTGCTACTACGGCATCGACATGGACAGCCCCGACCAACTGGTAGGAGCGAATATGACCGTGGAGGAGATCCGGGCCCAGATCGGGGCCACCACCCTCGCCTACCTCTCTACGGATGCGATGGTGGCCGCCACCCAACAGAGGAAGGACCGCCTCTGCCGCGCCTGCTTCGACGGCGACTATCCGACGACTGGCACGGCGAGCAAGTTCGCCCTGGAGAACAGGACCAAATACGCCGCCAGCAAGGGCGGATGAAATGCACATCCGGCGCTACGAGCCTGGGGACAAACGTGCCGTCAGGCGCCTGCACGACGACGCGCTGAACGAGGTCGGCGCGCACCTTGGTCCCGGTACGTGGGACGATGATCTGGATGACATCGAAGGCGTGTATCTCGAGTCAGGCGGCGAGTTCCTGGTCGGCATCCTGGAAGGGGAGGTCGTTGCGATGGGAGCTATGAAGCGGGTCTCGCCCGATGCGGCCGAGGTGAAGCGTATGCGGGTGAGACCTGGTCTGCAGGGACGCGGCTACGGGCAGGCCATGCTCGACGCCCTGCACCGCCGCGCTGCCTGGCTCGGCTACTCCACGCTGCACCTGGACACCACCGTGCAACAGCGGGCCGCCAGGCGGCTCTACCTCAAGAACGGTTACCGCGAGTTGGGGCGCGGCAGTATAGGACCGTTCGGGTGTGTCTTCTACGAAAGGTGTACCGTTGCCTGAAGACGGGGGCGGCTACGAGGCCGCTGGCGTCTCTATCGAGCGCGGCGAGAGGGCCGTCGCCCTCTTGCGCATCGCAGTCGAGAAGACCCACGGCCCCCAGGTCCTCGGCGCACCCGGCGGCTTTGCCGGTCTTTACGCCCTCACCGGCTACAGGGATCCCGTCCTCGCTTCGACCATCGACGGCGTCGGCACGAAGGTCCTCGTCGCCAGAGAGATGGGCCGCTACGGCTCTCTGGGTGCAGATATCGTCAACCACTGCGCAAACGACGTGCTCGCAACGGGCGCACGTCCGCTCTTCTTCCTCGATTACGTCGCCAGCGGTCGCCTGGACCCCGAAGCCGTCGCCGGCATAGTCAGCGGCGCCGCAGAAGCCTGCGGGCGGCTCGGTGTCGCGCTCATCGGCGGTGAGACCGCTGAGATGCCAGGTATCTATAGTCAGGGAGACTTCGAGGTCGTCGGCGTCTGCGTAGGGGCGTGCGAGCGGAGCGAGGTAGTCAGCGGTGAGAGGGTATGTCCAGGCGATGCTGTGCTCGGCCTTGCGTCCAGCGGTTTGCATACCAACGGTTACACGCTGGCCCGCAAGGTGCTCGAGGACGCCGGGGTCACATATGACGACGTTCCTGAGGACTTGCTCCGGCCCGTCGGAGATGTCTACCTCGAGCCGCACCGGGCCTACATGCAGGAGGTAGAAGCGCTGCGTGGGGCGGTCGATGTTCGGGGGATGGCGCACGTGACGGGGGGCGGGCTCGTGGGGAACCTTCCACGTGCGCTCGGGGGGCTAGGGGCGCGACTCGATGCGGGATCATGGACGGAACCGGCGGTCTTCGGGCTAATACGTTCTCTTGGCGGCTTGTCCGAAAGTGAGATGCGCGGGGTCTTCAATCTCGGCGTTGGTTTCTGTGCGGTCGTGCCGCCTGAAGCGGCAGAGGCGGGGCTCCAAGCGCTGCGCGGGGCAGGTTGCGATGCCTGGCGGATCGGGGAGGTCACAGAGGCCGGGGGTGTAGAGTTTGTCTGAGCGGCTACCCGAAGGCTCGCGCTTCGCCGTGCTGGCTTCGGGTTCGGGGACGAACCTGCAGGCATTGCTCGACGCATATCCCGAGAACCTTGTTGTCGTCGCGGGGGACAAGAAGGAGGCCTTCGCTTTCGAGCGGGCGCGGCGGTCCGGAGTGCCTGTCGAGCACGTCGACCCCGCCGGGTTCGTCGGCAAGGAAGACTACGATAGGGAGCTCGCGGCCAGGATCGGAGCTCACGGCGTCGGGCTGGTGGTGGGGGCCGGGTACATGCGAATACTGTCGGCGGGTTTCCTCGAGCGCTTCCCTGCTGTGTTGAACGTCCATCCTTCGCTCCTGCCCGAGTTCCGCGGACTTCGCGCCGTGGAGCGGGCGCTGGAGGCGGGGGTCGAAGAGACGGGGGTGACGGTGCATTTCATGGTCGAGGAAGTAGATGCCGGGCCTATAGTCGCGCAACACAGGGTACCGATTCTGCCCGGGGACACGAAAGAGACGTTGCTCGGGCGGCTGCACCCAGTGGAGCACAGGCTGCTCGTCCTGGCGGTCGCAGACTATTTCCTGGGGAAGGTGGAGGTATGAAACGGCGGGCGCTGATCTCTGTGTCGGACAAGCAGGGGGTCGAGAGCTTCGCGCGGCGGCTCTCCGGGATGGGGTTCGAGATCATCTCGACCGGGGGGACAGCGAAGGCGCTCACGGAGGCCGGAGTCAAGGTCGTTCCCGTCTCCGAGGTGACGGGCGCGCCCGAGATACTAGGCGGGCGGGTTAAGACGCTTCACCCCAAGATCCACGGCGGCATCCTCGCCGACCTCGGAGACCCCGACCACGTAGAGCAGCTCGTCGAGCAGAATATCGGCCCGATAGACCTGGTGTGTATCAATCTCTATCCATTCGAGGAAACCGTCGCCGGCGGCGCTCCCGAGAAGGAGGCTATCGAACAGATAGACATCGGAGGACCCGCGATGCTGCGGGCCGCAGCGAAGAACTTCGAGTCCGTGACTGTAGTCTCCTCGCCTGAATTCTACGAAGGGGTACTGGCGGCCCTCGAAAGGGAGGGACACGTCCCCGAGGAGACCCGCCGGCGCCTGGCGCTCGCGGCGTTCCAGCGGACCGCCGAGTACGACGCGGAGATCTCGGACTGGCTCGGTGAGCGGGTCGAAGGGGTGACCGAAGGCTTCCCGGAGCGTCGAACTGTCCGATACGAGCGGGTCTCGGGGCTGCGTTACGGGGAAAACCCGCACCAGGATGCGGCCTACTACGCTGAGGTTGGTGGCGAGCATCTATTGAGTGGTGTGGAAAAAATGCAGGGGCGCGAGATCTCCTTCAACAACCTCTACGATCTCGACGCCGCCCGCACCCTTCTCGCCGACCTGGGAGCCCAGGCAGCCGTCATCGTCAAGCACGCCAACCCCTGCGGCGCTGCGCTAGGCGGATCGGTCGCCGATGCTTACCGCAAAGCGTTGGCCTCGGACCCTCAGTCCGCTTTCGGGGGCATCGTAGCTCTCGGCGGCGAGGTGGATGGGGATCTTGCATCCGAGATCTCCAACATATTCACGGAGATACTCATCGCCCCAGGGTTCACCGAGGAGGCCAGGGAGATCCTCTCCGCAAAGCCCAACGTGAGGGTGCTCGTAGCAGGTCCGCTAAGTCGTCCCGCGCTCTCATCCAAATACGTAACGGGCGGGGTTTTGCTCCAGGCATCGGACGCTGTCGAGGACGACTCGGAGTACAGGGTCGTCACCGAGACGCATCCTTCGCCGCAACAGATGGGAGACCTGATCTTTGCCTGGCGCGTAGCCCGCGTGGTCAAGAGCAACGCCATAGTCCTCGCCAAGGACGGGGCTACGGTCGGTGTCGGAGCTGGCCAGATGAGCCGGGTTGACTCCTCGGAGATAGCGGTAAAGAAGGCCGGCGAAAGGGCACAGGGGGCCGCCGCCGCGAGCGACGCATTCTTCCCTTTCGCCGACGGAGTGGAGGCCCTGGCAGAAGCTGGCATAGAGGCCGTCATACAGCCCGGCGGCTCAGTACGCGACGATGAGGTCGTCGAGGCGGCGAACCGCCAGGGGCTTGCTATGGTGTTTACCGGACGGCGCCATTTCTTGCACTAGAGGGGGTCCACAGGTCGAAGAGAGATTGGTTTTCGAGTAAACTCTGGGCAGAGCCTGGGCCAGTAGCTCAGTGGTAGAGCAGGGGACTTTTAATCCTCGTGTCGTAGGTTCGATCCCTACCTGGCTCACGTATTCTCCGGCGGTGCGGACCCTGCCTTATACTAGGGACGATCTGCTAAACTCTCGACGGCGAATCGGTAGCAGCCCCTGGCCCTGCCCGCCTCGTGAGCCCCCATCGTCTAGAGGCCCAGGACACCGCCCTTTCAAGGCGGCGGCACGGGTTCGAATCCCGTTGGGGGCACTTGTTAGCTGGTCAGCGAGCGTGATCAGAAGCTGACAGGCCGAGGTGCTGACTAGCTGAAACGCTAACACGGGCGATTAGCTCAGTGGTAGAGCGCCTCCCTTACAAGGAGGAGGTCGCTGGTTCGAACCCAGCATCGCCCACTTTTGAATTACCTGGAAATGGCGATATTTTGAGAGGCTGAGAGAGGGCTAGGGAGCGCACCATGGCCCTTTTGCTGCAACCGTGCTGCAACCCGAGCGAACCGGCCCTTACGATAGCGCTGTTTCCATCGCGGCGGCTGCGGAGTCCTGCATGTCGGGGAGCACTTGGGAGTAGGTGTTCAGGG
>DATDKO010000474.1:0-3292 GCA_036519935.1 Rubrobacter sp.
GCATCGTGAAACTCTACACTGTCTCTGGGAGTCAGGGAAGCCACGATAGTACCCGAAGAAAGCCAACCTCAGCCCGGGACGCTCATGGGTGTTGGACTGGGGCTAAGTGAACTTCCGAGAATTCCCCTTCCACGCACTCCGGTGAATAAGGGCAAGAGTAAGGGCCGGGGCTAAGAGTAGCCTCGGCCCTTCGTTTTGCGAGCGAACTACTTCGCCTCCTATGGGCCAACCAGCTTGGCCGTCGCTCGCTCTTCAACCCCCGACGTCACCTGCTCGGAGCCTACGACCTGGACGAACGTGAACATGCTGCCGTCTGGGGCGATGAACAGATCGAACTTCGCACCATCCGCGTAGGTGGAGGTCCCTGTGCAATCCGCCTTGACCGTATACGTGCCTGTGGTGTGCCCCTTACGAACAACGTGCCCGTTAAAGTTAACTGAAAAGCCGGCGTCGATGATCTTACCGTTGCCGTCAAAGACGTCATTGCCTGCAGCGGCGAATGGGACCTGTTTGTTTCCCGTGATGTCAACCCCATCATAGGCGAGCAGATACGTCCCGTGCAGCGTGGCCTTAGAGCACTTCGCCCTATCGGCGTTCTCGTCATCGGCAAACCCTCTCCCGACGGCCAGCACTCCCACGACGCCTACGACTCCCAACACCACCAATAGGGCTGCTACGTATCTCTTCATGCGCTCTGTACCTCCTTGCTTTGTCGGCCCCCACGTAACGAGTGCAGCATACTCCTGTGAGAGGGGTAGGCGTATCACTCAAATGAGCTAGATTTGTGTTAAATGTTATTAAGTGGGCTTCCGAGAACTCCGTTAGGCCGAAGTTCGCAGAACTCGTGAAAGGCGAAGTTCGCAGAATTCCACTTCCCCGAAGGTGGGTGAATACTAGTCCACCGGCATAATAAGGACCAACATCAGACCCACCAGGACATCCGCGCCCACCACCGCTATCAGCGACGGAATACTCACGCTTCGCTTCGGCCTGGGCCGCGGCCTGCGCGCGGTCATACTCGACCTGTTTACTACCCTGTAACTTCGTTATAGTAGCGGCGACCGCGGAAGGAGAACTCATGGCACACGAAGACAAGGGCCACCTCGAGGTCGAGGACCGCGGAGCCGTCCTGATCGTCCGGGTCGACGGCGGCCCTCACGGCTTGTTCGGCCTCGACATCGCCAACCAGCTAGAGGAGTTGGTGGACCGGGTCGACCGCGACCCAAGCGTCCATGCCGTCGTCCTCACCGGGGCGCATCCCGAGCGGTTCGTCAGCCATGCTGACGTCCGGTGGCTGCAAGAAGGGGGTGCTGCGGTCCCTGCGTTGGGCCGACGCGGCACCGCAGCGGTAGCACGCGTGGCCAGAATCGCGGACCGAGCCCGTGTCCTGGAGCCCGTGGTGCGCAGGACCCCGCTGTGGGGTGCCGTCCAGCAAGACCGCCTGCACGCGACGTTCCTGCGGATGAACGCCAGCGGCACCATCTTCATTGCCGCCCTTAACGGTTCGGCGCTCGGCCTCGGCGCGGAGTTGGCCTGGGCGTGCGATCTGCGTGTCATGGCTGACGGAGACTTCTTCATCGGCCACCCCGAAGTGCTCCTGGGAATCAATCCAGGGGGTGGCGGCACCCAGCGGCTGACCCGCCTGATCGGCACCCACCGATCCTTGGTTGCCATCCTCGAGGGCAAGCCGTTCACGCCCGCGGAGGCTCTCGCCAACGGGGCCGTCGACGAGGTCGTCCCGCAGGACGACGTAGTCACGCGGGCGACCGAACTTGCCGAACACTTCGGCTCGCGGCCAAAGGGGGCAGTTGCGGCTGTCAAAAGGGCAGTGTACTTCGGTGGCTCGATGTCGCTCTCGGAAGGCTTGCACGTCGAGCGCACCGAGTTCCTCATCGCAGATCAGTCGAAGGACGCCCAGGATCTGATGATCGACTACCTTGCGACCACAGAGGCCACCGGCGAGCTACCCCTCTACAACCCGGACACCTACGCGCGAGCGCTCGAATCGGGCAGGGTGCCTGGGCGCCGCTCGACGAACGGGGCGGTGAGCCGGCGATGACCGCTCCGCAGCCATTCACCCGTCACGACGTCGAGCGCGCAATCGGCCTCGGTTCAAGGACCGCAGGCGGAGTTTCCCCCCGCAGGCGGGCTAGTGAGGTCAGATAATACCCTAAGGCAGCCGATTGCCGGAGAGCTCGATCAGGCGTGGATGCGGTGGCTCTCCTATGGTCGATTGTGGTCGGCTTTTACTCAACCGCGTTGGCGCGCTGCGCTTCGCCTTGGCCGAAGGAGATGTTTTCGCCAGGGGCCTCGACCAGGATGATGAAGACATCATCGGGCGAGATTCCTGCCGCGGCCGCGATGCGGGTGTCTAGGTCCTTCAGCAGCGCGAGTCGCGTCTCTCTTGAGCGCCCGGAGACGAAGAGGATCTCCAACGTGACCAGGTCATCGGTGTATTCCATTCCGACGAACGACGCCGTGTGCAGGTAGCGGTTGGGCGGCATCTCGAAGATAAGCTGAAAGAAGTCGTCCGGCGGCACACTCAGGGTGCCCCGCAACGCGGCCTGGACGGCTTCGGAAATCTTGGTCAGGCGCGCCTCATCGTACTGACCCTCGTTCACGTATATCTTTGCGAGCGGCATGGGCTCTCCTCCTTCTCGGCCCGCTTTCCCGACGGATCACTCGACACCTGAATGATGACACCCTGAGATACCGGGTGCGAACTTCTGAGAACTCCGTTTGGGCGAAGTTCGCAGAATTCTTCTTCTAGGCACTTCAGTGAATAGGCTTCAGGGCGCTGCCTTCCCCTAAGATTCATCGCCCATTCATCGCTGTGTGTTTCCCTTGTGGGCGTGAGCTCTACACACCTCGAGAACTCAAGCTTCCACGCAAGTCACCACAATCAGCAGCACAACCATGTCGTCCTCAGGTTGTTGGCCGAGGGCTCGGTGGTGGTGTTGGTCGTAGCATTCGGGTGGTGGGGGATGGCAAGTCTTGGCAGCGATACGCTCTCCTCACAGAGCAACTCCCTCACAGCAGCGCGAGCCACGATCTACGTTGGTGGGTGTCCTGTGCCTAATCCGCTCGAGAAGAGCTCGACTCGAGGGAGTGTTGGCGAGCGCAGGGGCTGTTCTCACGAAGGCTCGAGTCACCCAATCACCTCACGCCGGCCGGGAGTGGGACTAGGTGGGCAAACGCATGGAGCCGAAAGGCAGAGTGACGATAGAGTACCTCCCCGAACTTCGTAGAACGCCGTAAAACGGAAGTCCAACTTCTGAGAATTCACCTTCCA
>DATDKO010000475.1:0-8349 GCA_036519935.1 Rubrobacter sp.
GGGCTCGGGACGGGTGAGGGCGTGGAAGCGGGGGGCGGTATCGCCGCGTGAGAGAGCCTGCTGTTGCAGCTTGGCGATGGCGTCGCCGTTCTCGGCGTGTACCATGACAAGCACCCCTGCATCTTTGGATAGTTGAAGCGCCTCGAAGAGGTCTTCGTCTTCTGTGTAGAGGGGCGTTCCTTTGTAGGCCATGAAGATCTTGACCGAAGCGACGCCTTTCCCGGCGAGGTCTGGCAGCTCCCTCTTTATGTCGTCGCGCAGATCCGTTATGGCGACGTGGAAGCCGTAGTCGATCACGGCCTTGCCATGCGCCTTCTCGGTCCACGTGTCGAATGCTCCGGCGAGCGTGCCTCCGGCCTCTTGCAAGGCGAAGTCGATGATCATGGTCGTGCCGCCCGCCGCAGCCGCCTCTGTGCCCGTGGCCCAGTCATCCGCGGTGACGGTCCCCCCGAACGGCATGTCCATATGGGTATGGGCATCTATAAAGCCCGGCATTACCAGCTTGCCCGATGCGTCTACGGTCTCGGCGCCGTCCGTGTCGAGGTTCGTGCCTACGGCGACTATCTGCTCGTCTTCGACGAGCACGTCAGCCCTGTAACTGCCCTCGGCCGAGACGACGGTCCCGCCGGAGAAAAGAAGCCCGCTCATAGTGTTCTCCTTCCACTTGGCAGCGGTGTGTTAGCTAACTCTCGCACACCCCGCGCCCTCGCGTCAATCGTGAATCCGGACGATCTCCACGGGCGTCAGGAGGGTTGGGGCATGCTAGAGATCCCGCCTGTCCTCAGCTTCGTCCTACGGCCTATTTTTGCCTGGCGAGTCTCGGCGCGGGCTATCCGGTCGTACGTGGAGGGCTACGTCTGGGTTGACGGGAAGCGATCCGCACGAAATGGTGCGATGAGAGGATCCACTTCACCGGTCAGGATCTCACGCGCCAGCAGACGCCCGATGAGTGGGCCGAGCGTAACACCGCTGTGCGTCACGGCCTCGTAGTAGCCTGGAATTCCAGAGAGAGCGCCGACGCAAGAATGTCCGTCCTCCGGAACCGGGCGCATACCGAACCGCGCCTCCACGATCTCCGCCTCTTGGAGTGCCGGAAGTACGTGCTGCGCCCGTTCCAAAAGCTCAGCGCAGAGCGGATCCTCCGTTCCGGCGAAGTCTTCAGTGAGCCATTCGTCAACGGAGTCGTGGTGCAGCAGGACGTTTCCGGGACCGTCGGGGCGAACGTTGACGCGCGGTGTATGCAGGAGATGCCTCAGGGGCTCACCAGGGACGGCGACCCGCACGAGCAGTCCTGGAAATACGTCGAGCGGCAGCTTCCGCCCGACCATCTCAGCTACAGAAGCAGCCTTCGCGCCTGTGGCGTTGACCACGACATCGGTGTGAACAGCGTCGCCGTCCTCCAGTTGCAGTATCACTCCTTCGCCGTCTACCTCGATACCGTACACCGGGTTCCCGAATTGCGTCCGTGCACCGTTGCGGCTGGCGGCTTTCACGAGTGTTCTCGTCAGGGCGTGAGCATCGACCCAGGATTCTTCGGGGAAGTGTGCGATCCGGACCTCCGGTAAAGCAGCTCCCGGTTCGAGCATCTCGTTTACCGCGGTGGCCGGGAGCATCTCGGCGGCGTAGGACCAGGAGCGCAGGCGTTCGACGCGTTTTTCGAGGTTCTCCTGTTCTTCGTCCGAGGGCCAGATCAGGTTTCCAGTGGAGTAGAGCCAGTCTCCGCCAATCTCATCGCGGAGCCGCTCGTGTTCGCGCATCCCAGCCACATTCAACTCGAAGTAGTTCCGAGGGAGTTTGTTGTTGGCGTTAACCCAGGCGAAGCTGGTCGAGGTCGTGCCTGAACCCGGTTCCGCACCGTCGATCAGGAGGACCTCAGCCCCACCCTCGGAGAGCCGGTGGGCGACCGAAGCACCGACGATCCCGGCTCCGATGACCGCGACCTTCAACCCGCCTCCACGCCGAGTAGTATCGTGTCCTCCTGCCAGTCGAAGGCAGGATTGGGATGTCCGGCGACGAGCGGGCTCCCGAAGAGCATGTAGGCCGCCTTGCCACCGCGCTCCATCATGATCGTCGCGTACTCAGAACCGCCGATGGAAGACTCTGGCACCGCTCAGCGCCCTACGCCGGCCAGCGGAGCTTGGGGATGACGCGCTCGCCGTAGGCTCTTATGAACTCCGCCTGGTTGCGCCCGACATTGTGCACGTAGACCTCGTCGAAACCCAGGTCTACGTAGTGCTGGATGTGCTCGAGGTGCTCGTCGAGATCGGCGCTTATCAGGACGCGGTTCTCGAAGTTCTCGACGCCGACCTGTTTGGCCATCGCCGCGAAGTCCTCGGGGTTCCGTATATCCCCCTTGGGGAAGGGCATCCCGCCGTTGGGCCACTCCCTGACGGCCTGCTGCTCGGCTTCTTCCTGGTCCTCGGCCCAGGAGACGTGGAGCTGTATCATGCGCGGCATCTCGGAGGGGTCCTTGTCTGCCCTGCGCGCACCCTCCTCGAACTTCTCCATCAGGTTCTTTATCTTCTCGTCCGGGGCGCCGACGGTGATGATGCCGTCGCAGAACTCGCCCGTCCTGCGGCTCTGTATGGGGCCAGCTGTGGCCACGTAGATCGGGGGCGGGGTATCAGGCATCGTGTAGAGCCTGGCGCTCTCGAGCTTTATGTGCTCGCCGCTGTACTTGACGACCTTGCCCGTGAAGAGCCTGCGGATGACCTCGATGGCCTCCATAAGTATGCGGAGCCTGGTCGGCGCCTCAGGCCAGTAATCGCCGACGATGTGTTCGTTTAACGCCTCCCCCGCGCCAAGGCCAAGCCAGAAGCGTCCAGGGTACATCGCTTCGAGCGTCGCAGCTCCCTGGGCGATTATGGCCGGATGGTAGCGGAAGCCGGGCGGGGTCACGCCAGTACCGAAGCGGAGGTTCGTACTGGCGCCCAAAGCGCCCATCCAGGACCAGACGAAGGCGCTCTGCCCCTGATCCGGGGTCCACGGGTGGAAGTGATCAGAGGCCATTACGGAGCCGAACCCCGACTCTTCCGCCGTCTTACTCCAGTTCAGAAGATCCGTGGGATGGAACTGCTCGAACATCGCCGCGTAGCCTACGGTGCCCGTGGGTTTCATTACGCCTCCTTCGTCGGCAGCGATTCAGACAGTCAGCTACTCTTCGGACAGAGCATCCGCCACTCCGCCAAACGCTAGTTTACAGCGGGACTGACGTTTGCCGCTCCGAACATGCCGCGGTCAGCGAAAGCCGCAGGCCTTAGCGTACTGACAGGCTGAAATGCTAATCAAAAATGATCCGGCCCAAAGAGCCATGGATCTCGCAGGGGGAAGAGGGTCTCCAGGAGATCGAGATCTTCGGGAGAGCTTGCCTTGATGAGCCCATGCCTGGCAAGACCCCGTACCGAAAGGTACCCTGCGTAGAGCTGGGCGAGCTGGCGCACGTCGAGCGAGATGCTCTCCCCCGCCTCCGTCCCACGAACAAGCTTACCTTCTACGACGGTATACTTGCCGGCGTTCTCCGGTATGACGTCGTCTGATACGTTGAGGACGAGCGGCGCCCCAGGCAGACGCTCGAGGTACCCCAGGGCGCCTTCGACGTCGACGAGGCGCAGCATCTGGTCGGGTTCGATTTTCGCGTTTACGTGCGAACTTCTCAGGTAGGGGTGAAGCGGCTCTCCGCGCGGGGTGTATAGCTTTATCCCGTAGACCAGGGGATCGAGGCCCCCCATAAAGGACAAGAGTGCCTCTCTCGCCCGCGGTGCTGCGGCGACGATCTCCTCTACCGAGAGAGTGCGCCGCGGGTCGCGGTCTTGCCACCCGGAGATCTTGTAGAGGATGTAGCCTTCCACATCACCGTCCCGATCATAGACGGCGACGTCCGCGTCTTTCTTGGACAGACTCGTTTTCCAGTGTGCTTCGCTCCTGCGTACGCTGAGGGTATGCCCTTTAGCCTCCGCTTCGTAGAGATCCATCAAAGCGGAGAGATCTTCTTCCCGGTAGGCCCTGAGATGACTCTGTTCGGGGCTGGTCGGGAGGTCGGCGGGCTTGAGCCTGTACTCGATGGCCTCGGTGACGAGCTCGTAGCCGAAGATCCGGTAGAAGGCGTGGGCGAAGGGGGCCAGCAGCGATAGCGAGACGCCCCGTTCGCGCATGTCGCGTAGCACCGCGCGCATCAACTCCCCAGCGTAGCCCCGCCGTCTGTAGGCGGGATGAACCATAACCGCAGCGATGCCGCCCATCGGTCGCGGCTCACCGCCCACGTAGGACTCGAGGGGCAACACGGTGGTGCTCGCCCTGACCTCCCCATCCTCCTCGATGACATGGACCTGCTCGAGGTCCAGACGAGCGTTCTGGGCCGGGTCGAAGTTCTTCTCCCAATCCGAGATGCTACCCCCGAAGGCCGCCACCCCAAGACGCGCCAGCGCATCTATGTCCCCTTCAAGATACCTGCGTAGCTTCATCATCCTCCGGAGCTTCTAGGGTGCGCCCGGATTCTACCGGAAGAGCGAGGCAGGGTTCACCCACCTTTCTCCTCGCTCCCGCCTTTCTCTCGCTTCTCCGAAAGTTCGCGTCTCTCGATAGAATCGGCCATCCACCGGCACCACTCAGCATATTCCCTCTCGTAGCTGATGCCGCGCCGGAGCGTAGCGTAGGAGGCGAACTCGGGGCTGTTGGTAGAGGTCAGATTCTCTCGCCACTCTCCCTCCATCCAGGCCCGTAGCTCCTCGTAGTGCGCGAGCTGCTTCTCGTGCCTTAGTTCCTCCTCGCGGAAGAGCTGTGCAGCCTTCGCTTTATCCGCCAGCCAGACCGAGTACGTCTTCAACGTCAACTCGTCCCGCGTCGGCCTTGGCACGGGAGGCTGAATCACCCACTCTTTCAGCGCATCCAACCCCTCGGCCGTGATCTTATACACCTTCTTGTCAGGCCTCTCTCTTTGCTCGACCACGCTGTGCGTCACGTAGCCGCCATCCTCAAGCCTCGCTAACTCAGGGTAGATCTGGCTGTGCCTCGCACTCCAGAAATATCCCACCCGTCCAGCCATCCGCCGCGTCAGATCGTACCCGCTGAGATCCTCCCTCGAGAGTAAACCAAGAATCGCATACCCTAGCGTCGTCATACTCCTCCAATATTTTATTATGTCACCCTTGACATATCGTCCACCGACTTTTAGAGTACCATATGTCAGATTTTACATAAAGAACGTGAGAGAGGAGCGAGAGATGTGCAGCGGGTCTTACGTGGGGCGTGGAATGAGGCATGGTGTGTGGCGGCACGGTAGCGGGCGTGAGTTTTTGGGGCGCGGCATGGGGACGATGAGTCCTGGGGCGAGGATCTCGGCTGCGCTCTCGGTGCTTTTGCCGGTGGGGCTCTCTGGGATGTTTCTGGTCGCTTTCGTGCCTTCTCTGTGGTGGATCTTCACGACCTACTTCTGGGTCGCTTTCCCTGCGTTCGGGCTGCTCATGAGTGGAATAGCTGCTCTTGGTGAGGGTAGGCCTGTCCGGGTTTCCGAGGAGGAGCGGGAGCGGGAATTGCTTGAGGCGATCCGGGAGAGCGGTGAGATCTCGGCCGCTGCGGCCGCAGCGAGTACCTCGTTGACGGTCGCCGAGGCCGACAGGAGACTCAGAGAGCTGGCTGAGAACGGCCACATCGAGGTCATGGCCAGAGGCGGCGCCATCTTCTATGCGCTGTGGGGGGAAGGACAGGAGACCAAGCGGATCGAGGGTTCGACTTGAGCGCCGGCGCGGATATGACGATGGGCCTGCAGACGTACAGGGACGGTTCGCGGCGCTGGTTGCTCATCTTTGCGTCGTCGGCTACGGTCTTCAGCGTACTGCACCATGTGGACCACGTTGCGCGTGGCAACCATTCAGGGTGGCCTTTCCAGGCAGAGGTCACGCCTTTCACGTTCAGTTTGCTGATCTACGCCCTTATCCTGCCTGCGATCTACCTGACAGCCAGAGGACGCGACGTGGCCGGTTACCACCTGTTCGTCGCCGTCACGGGGCTGATACTACTTGGCACGGTCCATTTCGCGCCAACAGGTAGACAAGAATCGCCGATACACGACATCTACATGGTCTACGATAGTCCTCTGGCCGGGATGCTCGCCCTAATGATACTAACCGGCCTCATGACCAGCGTGGCGCTCCTGGCGATCACCGCCTTAGTGGCGCTGCGTAGACGGACCGGAGAACGAGCGATGTGGGGGTAGAGCGCAGTGGATTGGTGGATCAAAACCTTTTCGACTCGGACAGGAGAGTAGGATGGCGCAGGTAGGAGACGGTAGGTACACGGCGCTGATGGACGAGCCGTTCGCGGTATTCATAATCGGGATGTGACTTCCGCTTCACAAAGACCCTGCGTCCATCGACCGCCGGATGATCCGGACGAGGTCTACCGAGGTTCCCCACAACGCCCCTACTGTTCAACTAGATTAGGAGATTATGCTCACGGTCCAGATCGTGCCCGGCAGTAGAGAAACGCCGAGGCTGCAAATGAGCCCTGACCGATCCTGCACTAGACTATCCCAAGACCATCGTAGCGAGATCAGAGCAAGGAGGAGAGATGGCGCTCAACACTGACAGGCGCACGGTGGACCTGTCTACTTTCCCTGACCTGGTAGTCATCTACCTGGGGATGCGGGTCAACAAACCTAGAGGGCTGAGGACGCTACTTCGCTTCGGACCCAAGATCGCTAAGTCGGTCGCAGATCAACCCGACGGACTGCTCTTGCACGAGAATATGATCTTCTCTGTTGTGCCTCCCCATGGCGGCAGTACTGGCAGGACTTCGAGTCTCTGGAGCGGTGGGCGCGCTCGCTGCCGCACAAGGAGTGGTGGGCGAGCTTCGTGCGCGACACGGGGGGTACTGGGTTCTGGCATGAACTGTACTTCATGCGTGGCGGGATGGAGGCGGTCTACCTCGACATAGCAGAGCACCCCCTCGGCTTCCTGAACTTCGCGCCCGCTGAGCCCGCGAGGGGAGCTATGTTCTCAGCTAGGAGTCGCCTGAAGGCGGGAGGAGAGACTAAGGTGGCTGTGCCAGTGAGCGAAGAAGAGCTATACGATCGGGGATGAAGCTGCGCGTGGTCCTCGTCGCGGGCGTCCTTAGGCTTCCGCTTCCGGCACTCCGAACGTCCGGGATTCACCTTCTCGGGGCGGCTCAGGGCGAGCGATTCGACCACCGTCGGGACCGCGTTCGCCTCGGTCAACGCCGATTGCGACAACGGGACTACCGTTTAGCATTGAGGTGGCGATAGATGGATTGATGGAGGTCACGCTCTAGCCGCGCTGGGGCTTCGGTTCTCAGGGAATCTTGAAGGCACGCTTCTCCTATCGGGACAGCGTTACAGAGGATGTTGTATACGGACTTCGGAGCACCCTCATCTCGCGCATCCGGGTGAATTTGGGCCAAAGCGGAACTGACCCAGCCGCTTGGTTCTTGGCGTCATAGACTACGGTGGGCCTGGATGATTGGTTACACTCAAAGGAGGATCGCATGATCGGAAGAATCTGGCACGGATGGACAACCCCCCAGAACGCCGACCAATACGAGAGGCTTCTCAAAGAAGAAATCTTCTCGGGTATAGCTGATAAGAAGGTCTCTGGATACAAGAGAATCCAGCTCTTCCGCAGGCCGCTCGACAACGATGAGGTAGAGTTCGTTACCATCATGTGGTTTGACTCCTGGGATGCAGTTAAGCAGTTCGCTGGGGATGATTATGAGCGTGCGTATGTACCCGCGGCAGCGCGGGAGGTATTAGCAAGGTTCGACGAGCGTTCCCAACACTACGAGATCAGGGAAAGCCTCGAATATTAGAAGCTTTGCCCGACTCGGTGCATCACCCAAATGTGCAATCTTCAAACCGTGGCAGCGAACATCTGAGAATTCACCTTCCAAGCACTCGGGTGAATAAGCCGCCAGGCAATACGCCAGACCCCTCCGCGTGGCATCATGCGCGGTGTCGCCCCTTTGAGGAAGAGTGAGTTGGCAAGAGGGAGCGAAGCTCCTGTGAGGTCTGAGGAAGAGAAGAACAAAGCCCTGGTCCGTCGTTTTGTCGAGGCGCAGTGGGAGAAGGATCTCGCCGCGCTGGAAGAGATGATGGCCCCCGACTTCGTCGACCATAGTGTCCTCCCTGGTCAGGGCACTACCCGCGAAGATTACCTGCAGGATGTTGCCGAGGACCAGGCCGCTTCCCCCGACGCCCGACTAAGAGGCTGCGCGGATAGGTCATGGTCGGCGGGGAGGTCGGCCTTCCCATCGGTAGTGCATCCAGCCTTCTCCAATCAACCTCCTCACGATGATCACCACCTCAGAGAACGCCACCCAGAAATCGATCACCCGCCCTAC
>DATDKO010000476.1:0-3792 GCA_036519935.1 Rubrobacter sp.
CATCTTCGGTTGCTCTTTGCTAGCATCCATGGTGGGCTGATCCTCCTTCCATATTGGGCGTTTTAGAGCCCGTCGAACACATTTGCAGACCCAAAGGGTACTGCGTAGGGGGTCGGCCTTCTCATCTCATCTTCCGAGAACGCCGTAAAGACGACGTTCGCAGAATTCCTCTTCTAAGACGTTGGGTGAATGAAGGGTCACCCAAACTCCGGATGGCATCCCGGGGCGGTCGTCGTGGTCTGCTCAGGGCGCAGACGCCGTGTGTTGCAATATGGCGGGCACGACAACGTCCCAGAGAGCCCGAGGGGGCACCTCGTGGCCCACCCGCTCCAGAGCGAGCAGCCGGGCGCCGGGAATCTCCTTCGCCAGCGCAACCGCGTTGCCGTAGGGATACATGGGGTCCTCGGTGCCGTGTATGACGAGCGTCGGGACGCTCACCTCCCCGAGCCGCTCCCTCCAACGATCTCCCGAGTCGATGCCGGCATGGTTGGTAATGCTCGAGGCGAAATTGGTCGTGCGATCGAAGGCGCGGGCTGCGATCTCACGTATGGCCGCCTCGTCGAAGGGTCGAGAGCCCGCAAACGGACGCTCGCCTTCGACTATGTAGTCGATCACGGCGTCCCGATCTGACCAGTCTGGCTCAGAGGCCTCTTCCGCGAAAAAGGCTTGGAGCTTCTCCGACATTTCGGGAAGGTCGGGATCGCTTGGCCCAGCGGTGGGGCTCGTCGAGATCAGGGTGAGCGATGCGACCCGATCGGGATGGTCGAGCGCTACGAGCTGGCCGATCCACCCCCCCATCGACATACCCACCAGATGGGCGCTCTCCAAGCCGAAGGCGTCGAGCAGGCCGACAGCGTCCTCTGCTAGGTCGCGCAGGGAGTAGGGCGCAGCACCCGGCTCGTAGCTGACGGATCGGCCGGTGTCGCGGTGGTCGTAGCGGATGACGAACCGGGAGCCGGCCGCCAGACGCTCGCAGAACCCGTCTTCCCACCAGTCCATCGAGGATGCCCCTCCCATGATGAGGAGGATGGGGGAGTCGGCTGAACCGCCGAATGTCTGGACGCCGAGGTCGACCCCGTTAGCCCGGATGATCCTCTCGTTGGGCTCCATAGGCCGAATCTCGGGCCCCGGCGTGGGCGGCTGCTCTGGGGCCTGGCCGTTGTCGCTGTTCGTCATGACGGGTCGTTCCTTAATGGTTGCAGCATCGTCCAGTTGGAGCATACGGCAATAGGCTTGAGATCCACCATCAATCCGAGCCCTTTACCATGAGAGTGTGCCGACACGCCTCAGCCGCTCAACTTCCGAGAATTCATCTTCTAGGCCTCTCTGTGTCAAGAGACTGTTTGCGAAGCGAGCTGCGAATCCGTGACCAGCACCCTGAACACCGCGTCCGAGATGCGCCGCTTGAGGCAGCGCATCGCCTCCCGGCGCGACTTGCCCTCCGCCAGCTTCTTCCGATGATACGCCCCGCCGCGAGGATCGCTGCGAGCCTGGCAGACGGCGATCATGTGCATGACCTGGTTGAGGCGGCGGTTCCCGGCAAGCGAGAGCTTGTGCCTGACCACCTCGCCGCTGGAAGCTTCGATCGGCGCCACGCCTGCGCATAGAAAGCGAAGTGAGCCTTGCTCGGGAAGCGCGAAACGTCGCCGACTATTCCCAAGATCTTCGCTGCCAGGATCGGCCCCACACCGAAAATCTCGGTGAGCATGGTGGCGGAGGCCTTCACCTCACCTGCGATGCGCTCGTCGAGTTCCGCTATACGTCGGTCCAAGGTGCGCACATCTCGCACCAACTCGGAGGCCAGCTGTCTGCAAACCCGTCCTGCCGGATGCTTGGGCCTCCTAGCGCGGCGCAACAATTTGGCGGCGCCATCGGTAGAGAGTTGCTTCCTGAGAGGATCAGAGAGGAGGTCCCGCAGGAGTACGTGGAGGCGCTTCAGGGCGCGGGTGCGTTCGGAGACCAGGTCCTCGCGTCTCTCGGTGAGCAGCCTCAAGATTTCGACGTGGCCTTCTGGACCGTCCTCGGGTTGGACCGAGGTCAGCCGATCGTTTTGGAGGGCGGCCAGGGCGATGAAGGTAGCGTCCAGGCGGTCGTTTTTGCGAGCGTTGCCGGTTGAGAGCACCCGCACGCGCGAGGAGAGCTTGGGCGGGACGTCGACCACCCTCTCGCCCGCGGCTAGGAGCTTCTGCGCCAAGGGTCGCCCGATGCCACCTGCGCCCTCCACCGCCCAGCGCCGCTCCGGGAAGCGCTTTGCCCACCGCTCCAGGGCTCGCAGTCCTTTCCGGGTAGCCGGGAAGGTCTCCTGCCCGACTAATTCTCCTTGCTCGTCGATCGCCGCGACGACGTTCGTCGCCTTGTGGGGATCCACGCCGATGAGCACTTCCACGCTCGTAGCCTCCTTCGTGTTCGGGCCATCGCCATCGTGGCGCACGGAGGACAATCCGACTTTGGGTAAGATCCACGCCTCTGTTGAGTCACCCCGCTCGCCGGACGCCGGCGGGTCGCAGGCCTAGAATAAGCCAACCCTGCACAAGAAGGGCGGCAAGGACTTCGCGAGCGATCCCTACCGACGCCCTAGAAGCTTAGCGGCTGCAGACCACCGAGCTCCTGGCTGGAGTTAAACAAGTCGGTACTTCGGTCTATAAGCCTCCGGTCAATGCGCCGGAACCCTCAGGGTGGCATCATGGATGGTGCCGACCTGCTGGGGAAAGGCGCGAGTTGGCAAGGAGGAGAATTTCTATGTCGGCAGAAGAGAACATGGCATTGGCTAGGCGTTTCATGGAGGCACGAGTACTCAAGAGGGACCTGGACGCCGTGGACGAGATGCTGGCCCCCGAGTTCGTCAACCGTAATAAACTGCTTCCCGGCCAAGAACCCGATCGCGAGGATTACCTGCGGGGGATCGCTACTTTTCATGCCGCCCTCTCTAAGGGACGCTTGATCATCGAAGACCAGGTAGCCGGGGGGGACAAGGTGGTGACCCGCTTCGTGGTGCACTCTCCCCACGATCGGGGAGAGCTTATGGGCGTTGCGCCCACCGGCAGAGTGCTGACCAACAGGGCCATCGTCATCCACCGCATAGTGGAGGGCAAGATCGCCGAAGAGTGGGGCATGGGAACGATCGGCTCAACACTGAGGAAACAGCGCCTGGAGCAAGAGATAAGCGAGCGCGAGCGCATCGAGCAGGAGCTTAGGGTAGCCCGAACCATCCAGCAAGCCTCGCTCCCCAAGGAGGTGCCACAACCGGAGGGCTGGCAGCTCTCTCCCTTCTACCAACCGGCCAGGGAAGTGGGTGGAGACTTCTACGACTTCTTCAACCTAGAAGAGGGCCGGGTGGGAGTAGTCGTGGGGGATGCAACGGGCAAGGGAATGCCAGCGGCTCTAGTGGCGGAGGCGACCTCCAACATGCTCAGGGCGGTAGCCCAAGCCTTGGGCTCCTCCTCACCTGGGGAGGTACTGTCTCGGGTCAACGAGACGTTGCTAGCTCGCATCCCACCCAACATGTTCGTAACCTGCTTCTATGCCATACTCGAGCCTAAGAGCGGAACCTTGAGCTACACCAACGCAGGCCACGACTTGCCCTACCTACACCGTAGTGGCGCCGCCGAGGAGCTAAGGGCCAGGGGGATGCCCTTGGGGCTTATGCCGGGCATGGGCTACGAAGAGAAGGAGACCATCCTGGAAGCTGGCGAGAGTACCCTGTTCTACAGCGACGGCCTAGTAGAGGCTCACGATCCTAAAGGCGAGATGTTCGGCTTCCCAAGGCTTAGGGCGCTCATTGCCAAGCACGGT
>DATDKO010000477.1:0-5362 GCA_036519935.1 Rubrobacter sp.
CGGTCTCTTTGTGGAGCCTGAAGAGACCATCGTTGACGCGCCGCTGCTGTTCGATGCCGTGGTCCTGCATCTCCAGATAAACGTCGTCGAAGATCCCAGCGTATTCGAGCAGGAGCCTTCGCGCCTCATCGAGACGTCCCTCCAGTATCCTGGTAGGGACCTCAGCCGAGAGGCAGCCGGAGAGACAGATGATCCCACGCCCATACTTCCTCAGCATCTCCATGTCGACACGCGGCTTGTAGTAGAAGCCCTCCAGAAACCCGCAGGTGGAGAGCTTCATGAGGTTCCTGTAGCCCGCAGCGGTCCTGGCGATCAACGTGAGGTGGTAATAAGGGGCGCGGCTCCGGTCATTCCGGTCGGCTGTGACGTAGACCTCGCACCCCATCAAGGGTTTTATCCCGGCCTCCCTGGCCTCCTTGTAGAACTTGACCGCGCCGTACATTACACCGTGGTCGGTAAGCGCGAGTCCTGGCATCCCCTGGTCTTTTGCAAAGGAGATGAGGTCCCCTATGCGGCTCGCCCCGTCGAGCATCGAATACTCAGAGTGACAGTGCAAGTGCGCGAAAGCGCCGCCCGACGTAACCGCCAACCTTCCTCCCTCTACTCCCGGGTTTCGGCGACGCCCCGGAAAGAGCGCCGCCGGCCGCCTGTTCTCCCCGTCGATACCCGACGCGGGCTACTATAGGGCAAGGACCTACGGGTTGTCCATAGTACCTCGACCACAAGTTGAGGCATGTTTTGCAGGACTTTTCATTTAGGGTTCAGGTTATGGGCTTCAGGTATCAGGTTAGGGAGCTTGGGGCGTGAGGACCGCTAGCGGGTCTGGGTCAGGTGTCAAGGGGATTACCTGGCGGCTGATGCCCGATACCTGAAGCCTTACTCCTCGTCGTCTTTCCACAGAAACCAGTTCAGAGCTATCTGGGCGCTGAGGACGGCGAACAGAAGGGCGAAGAGACCGTGGCTGAAATCGTGGCTCCAGGCGGTGTAGACGACGAGGGCGCAGGAGACGGCGAGGGCGGAGACGACGAAGAGGAGGGTGATCCCGAGCACCACGGCACGCAGTGCTCTTCTGACGATACCTTCCTGGCGGTCTCGGCTCTGTGGCAGGCCGGCGCCGCGCGCCATGGGTTCAGTCCTTTCTCCCTGGGCTGGTGGAGGACTCGGCCGGCTTCTCTTTGCTCTTCTTCTCTTCCGAGCGTGACCCGTTGTCCCCGTTGGTGCCCTTGGAGGTGTCTTTCTGTGCGGCCTCCTTAGGACCCTTCTTGCTGTAATCTGTCGAGTAGAAGCCCGAGCCCTTGAACGAGATACCGACGGGATGGAGGACTTTCCTGACCGGGGCGCCGCACTCGATGCAGGACGAGAGGGGTTCTTCGGACAGCTTCTGCATCACGTCGAAAATGTGCCCGTTCTCACACTTGTATTCGTAGATCGGCATCCAGCCTCCATTTTAGGTGCTCGTGAATCCAGATTATACAGGCTGGATAGACTTCCGGTCCTGTCCGCCCGAGCGGCTATCGTGGACGCTTGCCCGGGTCGAGTTCCCCCGAGCCGAAGTCCTGCCTCAGGTGCTGGCGCGCGGCCTCGACGAGCCTGGGATCGGCGCAGATCTCCTCTATCTCCAGGGGCGAAGCGTTGCGCCGCACATACTCCTCCTTTACCACGTCGCCCAGGTGCGCCCCCTCGCCCAGGCGGTGGATGATGTACTCAACCACCCTCTCCTCCCGCGCGGAAGGCTGATTGCGGCCAAACAACCTGTCCCAGAAGGATCTCTTTTCGCCTTGTGCCATGCCTCTCTCCTCACCGCAAGTATCGTCCCACACCGAAGTTTACCGAGTTGCAGGTTCTCCGTACAGGGGAGAACCGCGCCTCCCGAACGGGCCTCTACGCCCGCGCGTGGGCGCCGACGAGTGACTCGGCGATCTGGACGGCGTTCGTGGCCGCGCCCTTGAGGAGGTTGTCGGCTACGCACCAGTACTGGATCACTCGCCCCTCCACACGTACCCGCCCGACGTAGGTACCATCCTGACCGGCGACTTCGAGCGGAGTCGGGATGTCGTCCAAGACATCGACGCCGGGCGCCGCTCCTAGCGCTTCGAGCACCCCGAGAAGATCTGCCTCGCGCTCGGTCTCGACGTAGATGCTCTCCGCGTGGCCCGTGTGGACCGGAATCCTGACGGCGGTCGCGAAGACGGGAAGGTTGGGTAAAGAGAGGATCTTGCGTGTCTCCTCCCTCATCTTGGTCTCCTCGGTCGTGTATCCGTCGTCGCCGAGTCCCCCGATCTGGGGTATGGCGTTCCCGACTATTGGCCTTGCGAACGCGTCCTCCCTACCGTTCTCCAACGCCTCCACTCCGCTGCGTCCCGCACCTGAGACGGCCTGGTAGGTCGAGACCACGACGTTTTTCAGGCCGAACCCGCGCGCGAGCGGCGCCAGTGTGACGACCATCTGGGTGGTGGAGCAGTTGGCGTTGGCGATGAGGCCTTCGTGGCCCTCGAGCGCACCCACATTCACCTCGGGGACGACGAGGGGCACCTTCGGGTCGAGTCTGAAGTCGCTGCCGTTATCGATGACGACGGCGCCGCGCGAGATCGCCCCATCAGCGAGCTGGACGGCGGCTCCCTTCTCCCCTTCCGTACCGGCGAAGAAGGCGATGTCCACGCCCTCGAAGGCCTCCGGCTCGGCCACCCCGACCTCGAAATGCTCCCCAGCGAGGACCGCGGTCCTGGCGCTCCTGGCCAGGATGCGCAACTCTTGCAGCGGGAAGTCCCTGCGCCTAAGCTCGGCGACCAGCCTGTCCCCCACGAGCCCCGCCCCTACGACCGCTACAGTATACCCATCACCCATAAAATCCTCCACCAGAAACTACCTGAAACCTATAGAGCCTTGTGCGCGATGTCCAGCAGGTCCCATACCACGCCGCTGGCCGTGCGTTGCGGTCCCGCGCCTGGCCCGCGCACGGTGAGGGTAACATCCGAGTAGCGGCGCGTGCGGAAGTCGAAAACGTTCTCAGGACCGCTTATGGGTCCGAAGGGGCTCTCCACGGGCGTGTCCTGCAGCCCGACCGTGACGGGCCCATGCTTCGGGATACAGACCAAGTAGCGGAGCATGTGGTGTTCTTCGACAGCGAGAAGGCGTGCGGCGAAAGCCGTATCATGTTCGGGGAGCCGCTCCATAAATTCCGTCAGCGACACGTCTTCGAGGCCCTCAGGGACCAGTGACTCGTAGGGGATCTCGTGTGGTTCGATCTCCCTCCCCATCATGCGCGCCAGGATGATGGCTTTGCGAGCCACGTCGAGCCCCGAGAGGTCGTCCCTTGGGTCAGGCTCGGCGTAGTGGAGATCGACCGCCTCCCTTACCGCTTCGGAGAAGGACCGGCCGCCCTCGACCGCGCTCATGACGAAACCCAGGGTGCCGCTCGGGCTCGCCTGTATCTCCAGTATCTCGTCCCCCGTCTCGAGCAGGCCTCCTATGGTCGAGATTATGGGCATGCCAGCACCTACCGTGGCCTCGTGCCATAGACGGTCCGGGATCATGCGCATGAGCTGGCGGTACTGGGCCGTGCTGCCCGAGAGCGGTCCTTTGTTGGAGAGCACGAGATAAGCCCCGCCCTTTATGCCGAGCACATCGAGGTCGAAGGTGCCGCCGTGCACAGCCACGTCTACGACTACCCGCGTGAAGCCTGGCTCGGGCTCGGAGGCGAGCACGCCTTCCAGCGGCTCGACGCCAAGCCCGGCGAGCCTTCCTCCTTCCTCCTTGAGGCGTAGCGCCTGCGGTAGCAACTCCTCGCCGACCAGCGCGCCGGAGGTATCCGAGACGGCGCGGTACCTCACCTCGATACCGTGGCGCTCTAGCCAACGTTTGCGCTCCTCCAGGATTATCTGGGCGACGGCCCGTCCAACGTGCCCAAGGCCAAGCTGGACTATCTCCAGCCGCCTCACGCTACCTCTTCGCCAGCAAAGTCTCCTGCGGGTGGGATCAGGCCAGCGTGCAGCGCGCGCAGCGCCTCGAGGCCCACATCGGCTGACACGACGAACACGAGCCCTGCGGCCGCGATACCGAAGTGTTGTACTGGGATGCACGCCTCGCGCAGGCAACGCCGGCCGTGGGCAAGATCCTCTTCATCCGGCGAGCCGATGCAGACGACCATAGCAGCCCTTCCCTCGCGCCCGTCCGTACACGGGATCTCCATGGCCACGTTCTGCCTGAGCGCCACGCAGCGGATTCCGGCCCCAGGATCGAAGCCCGTAACGTGTGTGCCCCCGCCTTCCGGCGCGAACGTGTTGCGCACGAAGACCTCGATGCCGGCCTCGGAAGCAGGCTCCATGGTCCTCGGATGGAGCACCTTCGCGCCGAGGCCCGCGAAGATGCCGGCCTCCCTGTAAGAGAGGCGTGGCAGCAGGGAGGCCTCGGGGACCAGTCGCGGGTCTGCATCGAGCACGCCGTCTACGTCGGACATAATCCAGACCTCATCAGAGTCGAGCGCACGTCCCAGCACCGTCGCAGAGAGATCCGACCCCCCCCTGCCAAGCGTCGTAGGCAGCCCTCCCGGCGAGCGTCCTACGTAGCCAGGCACGACCGCGACAAGCCCCCCTTCGAGCAGTGGTGAGACGTAGCGCGCCGAGCGCTCGCGTGTGACCGCCGGATCCACCTCGGCCTCTCCGAAGCGTGTGTCTGTAGCTATGGGGTCGGCGGCGACTACCCCTGAGGCAATACCCTGGCTGCTGATCGCCCCTGCCAGGATCTCCGCTGACAGGCGCTCTCCGTAGACCGCGATCTCATCCCGGCGTGCCTTCACGTTGTCGGAAGGAGCCCCGATGACCTCTTCGAGCTCGCCGAGCAGGTCGACTACGCGCCCTTCTACCCCTGGCAGATGCTCGGCGGCAACGGCCTCGCGGGCAGCGTGCAGGTGCCGTTCGGCAAGCATGCGGCGGAGCTCCGCTATGGAGGACCCGTGCGTCTCGTCCTTCAGGGTCCGCCTTACCCAACTCGAGCTCATCCTCGCGTAGCCGAGCAGGGTGTCTGTCGTGCCACTCATCGCAGAGACGACAACGGCCACAGGGTTATCCCCGGCAGCCTCGGAGGCTATGCGGGCGGCGCGGACGAACTGCGCGCCGCCTCCTACCGAAGTGCCCCCGAACTTTATGACCAGCGGTCTCTCCAAAGAGCTCACGCTCCGTTCAGCGCTCTATCGAGGTCATACAATATGTCGTCGATGGACTCGAGGCCGACGGAGAGCCTGACGTAGTCATCCGTGACGCCGGTGGATTTCTGCTCGTCGATCGAGAGCTGCGAGTGGGTCGTGGAGGCCGGGTGTATGACCAGGCTCTTCGCGTCGCCGACGTTCGCAAGCAGGCTGTGCAGC
>DATDKO010000478.1:0-8526 GCA_036519935.1 Rubrobacter sp.
TACATCTTGAGCGATGAGATCTACTCCCGGCTGCTCTACACGGATGAGTTCGCCAGCATCGCCTCGGAGCCCGGACTCGGCCCTGACGGGCGGACGATCATACTCGACGGCTTCTCGAAGACCTACGCTATGACGGGCTGGCGGCTCGGCTACGGCGTGATGCCAGAGCCCCTCGCAGAGGAAGTGGCCAAACTACAGGTCAACTCCAACTCATGCACCAGCGCGGCCACACAGCAGGCCGGACTCGCGGCCCTCCAGGGTCCGCAAGACGCCGTGGGGAGCATGCTCGCCGAGTTCAGGGCACGCCGGGACCTGATCGTAGACGGCCTCAATGAGCTCCCCGGTGTCGAATGTATAACGCCTCAGGGGGCGTTCTACGCCTTCCCGCGCATCACCGAGACCGGGAGCTCGGCAGACAAACTGGCCGATCTACTCCTCGATGATGCGGGTGTGGCTTGCCTCTCCGGTACGGCGTTCGGCCGCCATGGGGAGGGCCATCTACGCCTCTCCTACGCCAACTCCCGCGAGAACATCAGCAGGGCGCTCCAAAGGATGGGCGAGGTCCTCTCGCGGTGATCGCAAGATCTTCGACGCTTAGAGGATCCACCAGTTCGTCGGCTGAGTCGCCCAGCGAATTGGTTGACGTCAGGCGTATCCATGTGCTGTACTCCAGGAGACAACCGATCGACGAAGGAGAGGAAATGCGCCGAGCGTTCATGTCTACTAAGGAGGGACTACCTATCTAGAGGACATGACGCGTTATGAGCACTTTGAACCTGGGGATCGTAGCGCATGTAGACGCCGGTAAGATGACCCTGACCGAGCAGTTACCCTTTGCCGCAGGTGGCATCGACGAGATCGGCAGGGTCGATGACGGAAGCACCCAGACCGATACTTTAACGCTAGAACGGCGACGTGGCATCACGATCAAGTCTGCCGTAGTGTCGTTCGTCATTGACGACGTCACGGTCAACCTGATCGACACGCCGGGCCACCCGGATTTCACCGCCGACCACTCCGTTCCTCGCCTCCGTCGGGCTGCGCATTGAGCCGGCCGCGCTCCACTCGGGGGTGCAATTCGGGCTGGATCTCAAGGTGGGGTCGATACCGACTCACGTCTACTATACGGTCGAGGCTTTTCATGAAGCAATGGAGCGCACACTGCTAGAGACCCTACGCCAGGGAATCTACGGATGGGAGGTCACTGACTGCGCCGTCACCATGACCGACTGTGACTATCACGCCCCACCACTACGTTGGCCGGGGACCACCGCCTCTGACTTCCGTGTGCGGACCCCGCTGGTGCTGATGGGCGAGCTGAAGCAGGCCGGCACTGTAGTGTGCGAGCCAATACACCGCTTCCATCTCGAGATCCCGTCGGACACGTTCGGGGCCACAGTGTCCGCGATGGCGCGGCTGCGCGCCGCTGTGCTATCACAGGAGATGCGAGGTTCGCCGTACACACTGGTGGGTGAGATCCGGGCGGCCCGGGTGTACGAGTTGCAGCAACAGCTACCGGCCCTGACCCGCGGCGAAGGCTTGGTGGAATGCGAATTCGACTCCTACCAACCGGTCCGCGGCAAGTTCCCGACCCGGCCGCGAACGGCCTACAACCCGCTCGACCGCAAAGAGAACCTGCTGCACGTCATGCGGCGGGCCTAGGGCAATGGGAGGTTTCCGTGAAGGACTACGAGCCAATCATGAGTTTTGGCGAGGACGTCGCCAAGATGTACGACGACGAGCAACGCGGCGATGAGAATGCGGCAGTCGCGTTCCTGGAGAAGCTGGCGGGTGGTGGTCCCGCGCTGGAACTCGCCGTCGGCACCGGTCGGATCGCGCTGCCGCTCGCCGCTCGGGGGATCCGCGTGGACGGAGTCGACATCTCACCCGCGATGGTCGCGCAGCTGCGCACCAAGCCAGGTGGCGACCGGATCTCGGTCACCATCGGCGACTTCGCCGATGTGCCAGTCCCGGGCACATACCGCTTGATCTACGTCGTCTTCAACACTTTGTTCAACCTGCTGACCCAGGAAGACCAGGTGCGCTGCTTCGAGAACGTCGCCGCCCACCTCACCGACGACGGCTCGTTCGTGATCGAGGCAGGCTCACCCGCCTTCCTCTACCGGTTGCGTGACGACCAACATGTCGATGCGGAGTCCATCGAAGTCGACACAGTACGGCTCGATGTGCTTCGTCACGATCCGGCGAAGCAGATGCTTGACGAGAGCCACGTATCCATCTCTCGCACGGGCGTGCAGCTGAATCCGATCGTGCAGCGATACGCATGGCCGGCCGAGCTCGACCTCATGGCGCGGATCGCCGGGCTGCGCCTGAAGGAGCGTTGGGACGGCTGGAACCGCGAACCGTTCACTGGTAAGCGCAACGTCGTGTCGGCCTATGGACGCTGAGATGATCGGTGTGTTGGCGCCACCGGCGCCCTGGGTTCCCCGAGATCCGCCCCTTGCGAAGGTCGGTGAGATTCGCTTCCCAGGCTTTACGAGAACGATATAATCCACCATCCATCAGTCGGCCGCTCGGGGGTTTATGCGGAGGGGTATGCGAAAGATCACGCTCGCCGACCGGTTGCGGTACCGGTTCGACAACACGATCTCGAAGGGCACCATCGCACTGATCGGGTGGCTCTTCCTAATACTCGCGGCGCTGGTCCTGACGAGTACCCTGTTCGTCTACCTGACTGGTCTGGCGCCGGCTAGTGGGGGCGACAGGCCGGGCTTCTTCGAGACGCTCTGGCTCGACCTGATGCGGACCATAGACCCTGGCAACGTGGGCGGAGACCGGGGAAGCTGGCCTTACCTGATCTCGATGCTGATCGTCACGGCCGGCGGCATCCTGGTTTTCAGCACCCTCATCGGAGTTATATTCGCCGGCATAGACGAGACACTGGCGGCCCTGCGCAAGGGCCGCTCGTTCGTCGTGGAGCGGGGCCACACTGTTATCTACGGCTGGTCGCCCGAGGTTTTCTCCGTCGTGGCCGAACTGGTCAAAGCCAACGAAAGCCGCAGGAGCGCGTGCATCGCCATCCTCGCCGAGACGGATAAGGTCGAGATGGAAGATGAGATTCGTGCCAGGGTTGGCAAGACAGGACGCACACGTGTGGTTTGCAGGACAGGAGATCCCATCAACATCGACGACGTCGAGATCGTCAACCCCAACGAAGCGCGCTCGATCATCGTGCTTCCTCCTGAGGAGCCTGAAGCCGACTCTAAGGTGATCAAAACCATCCTCGCCCTCACTAACAACCCGAACCGGCGCGAGAAGTCGTACCACATCGTATCGAGGATCAGTGATCCGGAGAACCTCGGGGTGGCCCAAATGGTCGGACGTGCCGAGTTGAGGCTGGTCGCCGTGGACGATCTCATCGCACGCATCACGGCCCAGACCTGCCGCCAGTCAGGCCTCTCCGTCGTCTACACGGACCTCCTGGACTTCGGGAGGGATGAGATCTACTTTGTCCGCGAGCCCCGTCTCGTCGGCATGACCTTCGGCGAAGCCCTCACGGCGTACGAGAGTTGCTCGGTGATCGGGCTCCGCAAAGAGGATGGCCGCATCGGGCTGAACCCGCAGGCTGGCAGCCGGATCTCCGCGGATGACGAGATCATACTCATCGCCGAAGACGACAGCGCGATACATCTCTCCGAACATCAGGCACCCGAGATCGACACCAGGGCCATACGAAAACCTCCGTCCCGGGAGCCCAGGCCCGAACGCACCCTGATCCTCGGCTGGAACGATCGCGCACCCACGATAGTCACCGAGCTCGACAACTACGTCCGTGCAGGCTCGGAGGTGGCGGTTGTGACGCCCGAGGGGGCCGTCTCCTCGTCCAGCTTCGATGAACTGAGAAACCAGAAGGTCACGTCCAGAGTGGGCGACATCACGGACCGCCGCACCCTGGATCGGCTCGAGATCTTCTCCTACGATCATGTGATCGTGCTCGGCCACCCAGACGAGCCGGATCCCAACGCGGCCGACTCGAAGACCCTGGTAACGCTCTTGCACCTGCGCGAGATCGCCGACAGCAGCGGGCGCCGGTTCTCGATAGTTAGCGAGATGCTCGACGTCCGCAACCGCGAGCTCGCCGAGGTAACGGGCGCCGACGACTTTATCGTCAGCGATCATCTGGCCAGCCTAATGATGTGCCAGGTCTCGGAGAACAGAGAGCTCTCGACGGTGTTCGAGGAACTGATCTCCTCCAATGGTTCGGAACTGTACCTCAAACCCGTAGCCGAGTACGTGGAACCCGGCGTGCCAATGAACTTCTACACCGTCCTGGAAGCCGCCCGCAGGCGCGGCGAGGTGGCCGTGGGCTACCGCCTGGAGGCTGAGAGCGGGGACCCTGCCGCCTCTTACGGCGTGCGCCTGAACCCGGAGAAGTTGCGGCGCGTCACGTTCACCGAGCACGACAACTTGATCTTACTTGCCGAGTCCTGATCTCGCGCAAGACCCTCAACAACGTTCTTCACAGCTTCGCCGCTGTTCGGTATCTTGGTGAGAAGTATCGGAGATCAAGTTTCGGCGGGCCTAGAAGGGGAGGCACTCAGGGTATGTGGAGAGGACGCAGGGAGCCCACAGCGGAAACACAAGCCGCTTCGCGCGCCGAGCGCGTGGCAAAATGGCTGCAGGTGCCGCTTATCGCCGCCGCGCTGCTGGCCATTCCGACTATCATCGTACAGGAGTCCGATTTGGGGGGATTCTGGGAGATCATCGCCGCGGTGGTGGACTGGTGCATCTGGGCGATGTTCGCGGCCAACCTGGCCATCATGCTCTCTATTGTTCCGGACAGGCGGCGCTGGTTGATAAGCAATCCAATGGATGTGCTCATCGTGGTACTCACTCCCCCGTTCCTCCCGGCCACGATGAAACTGGCGCGCGTGCTGCCGGTCGTAAGGCTGGTCTGGCTTATGGCAATTGCCAACCGTCTCCGCAACGTCTTCTCGCTACAGGGGTTGCGCTACGCGGCGCTGATAGTCTTCACCGTCGTTGTAGGCGGCGGCGTGATCTTCGTGGCCGTCGAGCGTGGACAGGACCTTAGCACCTGGGACGGGCTCTGGTGGGCCGCGGAGACCGTCACGACCGTGGCCTACGGAGACATCTACCCCACAACGGCTCTGGGTCGCCTGGTCGCAACCGTCGTAATGACCGCCGGCATCGGCTTCGTCGCGCTGCTGACCGGCGCGCTGGCCCAACGCTTTCTGTACGGCGGGAGCGCAAGTGCAACCCCTAAACCCGATCCGGACAGAGCCGAGATAATGCGGAAGCTCGACGAGCTGTCCTCCCAGATCGCAGAGCTCCAGAAGGATCTGAGGGAAAGACACGGGTAGCCGAGCCATCGGCTTCTACACGCTAACCTTCGGCCAGAAGACGGTAGCTAGTCTGGTCATCACGCAGCGCGGCCAGGTCTGTCTCGTCCCTGAGCTTCGACGAGAAGAACTCTATGGTCTTCCTCGCGTCGTACTTCCTGCGATAGAAGCGCCTATCTATGAAGGATTGGACGCGACACCTCAACGGAGTAAACAACGCCGCTATCAGGAGGGTTGAGGCCACGACCGCGAGCGTGGACCTCTGACCTGTGAGTAAAACGAACACTCTCTGCAACACGACGATGCCGCCACCTAGAGGCTGCGCACGTAGCGACTGAGGCCGTAGCTAGCACCTGGCATTCTCCTGCGCTAGTATGTGCCGAGATCTGTCGAATTGGGGAGAGGATGGAGTCAGCACCGACCAGCACCCAAGCGGAACGCGAGCGGGTCTACTCGGCCTGGAACGACGAGCAGTGGCGCTACGACATCCGCCGACGGGTCCAGGGAATGCCGTCGCTGCAGGGGGTATGATTAGGTTGCGTTGGGGCGCGTTGTTAGTGGTCGGCGTGGGGCTTGTTTTCGTCGCACTGTCCTTCACGGGGGCCGTGGCGGTATATGCGATGCGTCATGATGGACAAGGGCAAACAGCACGCCTCCATGCTCCTGTGGGCGTTCGCCTCGCGGAGCCGATAGTAGATTTGAAGCGCGAGGCGCCCGATGCCACTACCCAGAAAGAGCCTGTAGTCAAACCGCTCAGCTCAGCCCAGACGCCAACGCCAGGCGCCACAAAACCGGCTCCACAACGCAGCGGGTCCTGGATACACGGAGACAAACCACCGGCCAATACTTCTATGTTGGTGAACGTGCGGACTTGTGATGGCGGCATCTTCGCCCTGAACGTAGCGGAGAGAGAGATGTTCGAGTTGCACAATGAGACGAGGACGGCCCACGGACTTGGCCCCCTGTGTCTGTCACCCGTTCTTACGAAAGCAGCCCGTGCTCGCTCTCAGGACATGTTGAACAGAGACTACTTCTCACACTACACACCAGATGGCGTGACGGTTATAGATCAGTTAAGGCGTCAGGGCTGCTATGGTTACGATCCTGGTGATTACCACGCTGTAGGTGAGAACATAGGCCTGGGAGGCGATTTCACAGACCAGGATACCCCGGAGCGCCGATTTACAGGCTGGATGCAAAGTCCGGGCCACCGGGAGAACATATTGAGAGGGGAGTTTGAGGAGGTGGGCGTAGGGGCGCGATCGGGCACCTACCAAGAGTACGATGACACCTCGACGATCTACACCACGGTGTTCGGGGGGCGTTAGTCGTCACGAGGATCGAGGTGCGCGGTATCTTGAGGCGGTATCGCTCGGGTCGCGTGACGATCAGAGGCCCTTCAGCCGGCCCCTCTTCGCGAGCAGTGCCCAGTGAGTGTACTCGCGGGAGAAGGCGAAGCGGCCGCCCGTGAAGCGGAAGAGATCTCACACTACCTTCCGGTATTCCAACTCCAGGTCGTAGCGGAGCGCGGGTACGGAGTGCCCGAGGACATCGCATCTGCCATGGGGCTAGTCTCTGGTCTGCCATGTGGCCATTCTCGAAGGTTTCGCCCCGCCCCGATAGAGCCAGCACACACCGCAGAGCCGCGGTCCGCCGGCGGGGCGATTGCCTCTGGCTTTAGGTCCTTGGGGTGGCTCACACCCCAGTCAAGCGCCTTACCTCCTCGACGATGGTCGGGATAGACTCTACCTTGTCGAGCACCGCGTCGGCTCTCGCCTTCACGACGTCGTCGAGATATCCGAGCCCCATGGCCGCGCTCAGCACCACAACCGAGATTCCGGAATTCGTCTGGCGCAGCTCGCCGATCAACTCGCTCCCGTCCCCGTCGGGCAGGCCCAGGTCGACCACCGCCACGTCGAGGCGTCCGTCAAGGCGCCCATCAAGCGCCTCTCGGGCTTCGGCCAGCGAGCCCGCCTGGGCCACCACCTCGAGGTCGGACTGGTTTGTGAGCAACAAAGCGAGAGCTTCGCGGAAGGCGACATGGTCCTCCACCAGCATGACCCTGACTGTCCTGTTTGCGCCCATAGCTAGCTCTTGAGGAGAACTATAAAGGGCTTGAAGGGACTGCGCGTCTGCCGAACGGCATATCTTGCACACCGCATACCGGTGTGGTTTCGATGTGTTGCTGTCCCGAACGGACCCAGAGAGACCGGAGCCCGAAAGCCCCGGCCTGGTCGGTGCGAAGGTCCGGCCAGGACGGAGGGGGGAAAGCCCCGGCCGGACTATGGTCTACCGAATCTAACACCCTGGCCTTTAAACGTTGTTAATGTCCTTGGTAGATCTTTAAGGCTCATCCTGATGGGAGAGCACAGCCATGTGCTCAGACCAAGAGCATGGAATGGGGGACCCTCGGGTGAGGTGCCCCATTCCGTGAGACTCAAGGCAGGCTGGCCTGCGCTGTAGGACCGGGGTTGGAGCCGAAGGCCAAGAGATTCACCCTAAATAACTCCATGAACGATTGGCAGAAATAAAAGGCCGAGACACCCCGAAGATCGTCCCGAAATCGCCGCAGCTCGTCCACACTTCAGCCCAGGGACATAGGCGATATATTGTTGCGTCCACGAAACCGGAGGCGAATATTTTGCGGGGGTGTGCGAGTATAGGCATCGGCTACCTACTTTTCGCAACCCACCCCTACCACTCGGCGATTCGCGAACGGTTTCTTAGCCAGCATCGTCTCCGGGGCTTCTCGCCGAAGTGAAGCGTCATTTACTCCTCCAATATCTTGTAGCTGGCAATATGTCCCAGGGTAGGGAAACAGGTCTTGACAGTGCTCCATTGATCCGAATCTATCCAGGGTCGTGAACAATGTAGTCGAGGAAACAACAAGATTGGGCTTCTCGGTACTGAAATCCCTTTCCCTGCGGCGCTACTTGTCGTATCAGTTAGCCTCAGGTAGAGAGGCGTCCTATCCGTCGCCGCGCCTCAAGCCAACCATACAGCCCAGCACTCAGGACGCTGAGTACGAAGAGCAGGTATATCCATGCACCCGCACTGCTCCAGTCCACGGTAGCAGCACCATAGCGTGCAAGCGCGAGCAGTTGGAGTGCACCCAACACAGCAAGACCGGCCATCCCTGCGTAGACGCGCCCGAAGTCGTTCTGCGAGGCTACTAACACCAGCGCGAAGCTACCCCAGTAGGAGG
>DATDKO010000479.1:0-11066 GCA_036519935.1 Rubrobacter sp.
ATCCCGGTCTTCGATCCCCTCCAGGCGGTAGAGGTCCATGTGATTGACGGTCACCCGTCGCCCGTCCTTGAGCCCCTCGTAGCCGCGGGCGAGCTGGTAGGTCGGGCTCGTCACCCTATCCGTGACGCCAAGAGATCGGGCCGCGGCCCGAACGAAGGTGGTCTTGCCAGCGCCGACCTCGCCGGAGAGCACGACGACATCACCGGGACCTAGAACCTGCGCTACCCTGGATGCCAGCTCCTCGAGCATAGCTTCCTTCAGGCCTTCGAGCTCCACGGGGAATCCTGGGACTCTACCAGAGCCCCGGCTGGACCGGTTCCCGCTCCGCATCGGGGGAGCGGGTGACGTTGAGGGTCTCGTAGGTGGAGGGCCGTTCGGCTTCGAGGAGCTCGGGCAGGCGGGAGAAATCCGAGACGAAGAGCGCCCGGTCCGCCGGAGTGTAGAGGGCGCGCTGGAGGGAGAGCGTCGGGAAGACGTAGCGGCCGTCGAGCGGGATCGCACGCCCCCTGATGCGGGAGACGGACTCTTTCCTCCCCGTGAGAACCCGGCTGGGCAGATCCCCGAGCGCAACAACTACCTTGGGATCGACGGCCGCGAGCTGGGAGACGAGGTAAGGCCGGCAGGAGCTTACCTCAGAAGGCTTCGGTGGCCGTGGCGGCGATCCCGGCGGGCGGCACTTTACAAGCGTGGTCAGGTAGACCTTCTCGCGCCCGAGGTCGAGCGATTCGAGTAGCCGGTCGAGGAGGATCCCCGAGGCTCCCGAAAAGGGTTTGCCTCCCTTGTCCTCGTTGAAGCCGGGCGCCTCACCGACTATGAATAACCCGGCGTTCAGCGGCCCTTCGCCGAAGATGACCTGTGTCCTGGAGTGGCACAGCCCGCACTTCGTGCAGCCCAGGGCCTCCTTCTGGGCCTCAGCGAAGTCCAAGCGCCTAGAACTCCTCGCTCTCTGGGAGGATGAAGCTCAGCAACAGGTAGATCACGAAAGCCAGCAGCGTGCTCGGACCGGGGATGATCACGGCAATCACCACCGTAACGAGCCGCACTATGTTGGAGTTCCAACCGTAAGTGTGGGCCACGCCGCCGCAGACGCCCCGAATCCAACGATCCCTTCTGGCCCTCTTGATGTTCAAGACTCCTACCTCCTCTGGCCCCGCGAATTGCTATGCTCTCGGCGCGATTCTACACGACCGCCACCAAGGTCTTCCACAGGAAGGCGACGAGCAGCGAGCCGCGCGAGATCGCTATTCTCTCCCGCCCCACGGGCCACGAGCAGCCTGAGATAGCTCGCCGCGTACCCGACGTCGGCGCCCGACGTACAGGAGAGTACTCCTTGCAACGTCGCATAGTCAGGGTCGGGGTATGGGCCCATCTCGCGGCTAACGCGCAGAAACCAGGTGCATAGATCCTCGTGGCGCCGCAGGTGCTCGGGCTTGAGGCGCGGGCCCTGGGCGGCGAGGCGGTCGGCCCAGCTCAGCACAGCGAGCTCCTCGCCGAACGGCCCGGCTGCGCGGGCGAGCCTCTCCGGCGGGTAGTCGGTACGGGGATTACCCATAAAGCCTATTTTCAGATGCAGTGCGGTCAGGGTCGCCGTCAGATCCGTCTCCCAGGCCGATAGGCCAAGCCTGCGGCCTATGCGTCGGACCATCCCCGCGCCAAGAGAATCGTGGGAGACGAAGAGAACCCTGCCTTCGAGCTCGCCGCGGGTAACGGGCTTGGCCACATCGTGCAGCAGGGCTGCGAGGCGCAGGCCCTGTACGCTGTCTTCTCCCACGCGGGCACCAACCCTGCCCTCCTCCAGCTCGCACTCGACGCCCCGGACGACCTCGAGGACGTGATCCAGGGTGTCCAGGTGGTGGTACGGGCTCCCTTCCAGTTCACGGGCGAGGGAGAGCTCGGGGACGACGTCGAGGAGCCCGGCGGCATCCAGCGGGGGTTCCAGGGCCGCGAGGAGGTCCAACGGTTAGCGTCGGCGGCGGGTCTTCTTGCGGCTCGTATTAGGGTTGGGCCGCCCTTTGAGCGACGTGGCGTCGGCCTCCTGGTCGCCTTCGCCTGTGGCCTGCTTTCCCGGCTTCTTCTGTTTCCTGGCCTCGGCAATGCGCCTGTTTCTACTACGTTCGACGAGAGCGTAGACGAACGTGAAGATGAAGAAGAATATGATGGCGTTCACGAACAGGCTGATGACCTGGGCCCGGCTGTTCATGTTGAAGCTGCTGCCGGGGAACGCCACGCTAAGGAGGTAGAGCAGGCCGAGGTAGATCGCTATGACCACGGCCGACCTCCTGGCGGCTGACTTCCAGTTAAGATCCTCGAACATCCTCGTAGCTCCTCTCGACGCGGCGGGGGTCTATCCCCGTGATGATCTCGTAGTTTATCGTGCCTGCGCGTGAGCCGAGCTCTTCAGCGGTAATACGCTCCTCCCCCTGCCCGCCGAGCAACACTACCTCGTCCCCGATCTCGACATCTTCATCCGCCCCGAAGACGCAGGCATCCATCGTGACCCGCCCCAGTAGCGGGCGTCTCATACCCTGGATCAGGGCCTCAGCCCTTCCCGAGAGCGTCCGCCGATATCCCTCCGCGTACCCCACAGGCACGGTCGCCGCGAACATCGGCGCCCCGGCCAAAAAGGTAAGCCCGTAGGATACCCCATCCCCCCTGGCGAGTCGCCGCACGCCGGCGACGTAGCTCTTGAGGGCCATCGCAGGCCGTAGACCCTCCGCCGCAGGGTCTCCCTCGTCGCCCGCAGGGTGCAACCCGTAGAGCGCCACGCCGGGACGGACGCAATCGTAGTGCGACCTGGGATGCCAGAGGGTGGCCGCAGAGTTTGCGGCGTGTACCAGGATACCGCCGAAGGGTTGCGCGGCGAGCACGGACTCGAAGCTCTCGATCTGGCGTCTCGTCGCCCCCTCATCGGAGTCGGCCGAGGCGAAATGTGTGTAGACGCCGGCGAGCCCCGAGCCAAGTATCTTGCGCGCTTCCCCCACCTCCGAAGGCTCGACGCCCCAGCGGTTCATACCCGTGTTCACCTTCAGATGCGCCTCGAGACCCTGGTGGGCCGCGATGCGCCTCGCACTCGGGATGGAGTGTGCCGTTACGGCCAAGCGATACGTTTTGGCCAGCGGGAGCCTATCGAGTAAGAGGTCGGTGAAGACCAGGATCGGGGCTTCGAGACCCGCGCGCCGCAGCTCTGCCCCTTCCTCGACGGTGACGACGGCGAGGGACTCTGCCCCGGCCTGGATACAGGCACGGGCCACCTCGACGGAGCCGTGGCCGTAAGCGTCGGCCTTGACGACGGCCATCAGGCGCGAGTTGGGGGCCTTGCGTTTGAGGGTGCCCACGTTGTGGCGCACGGCGCCAGGGTCCACCTCAGCCCAGGTACGGCTCGGGGCCCTGACTCCTGCGGCCGTGCTACTCACGGTCCGTTCTTACCGGCGGGGGTTCAGCACATGGAGGGTCAGGATATCCATGCGGGTGATAATGCCGCGGAGCGCGTGACCTTCGGCGACGGGCAGGATCTTGACCCTCTTGTCGGCCATGATCGTGGAGGCCTCGGCGAGAGAGGCGTCGGGGGAGATCGTGATCAGCTCCCTCGTCATCACCTCGTCGACGGTAACGCCGGCGCTCTTGAGCGCTTCTTTACGATACTCATCCCAGCTCCCCAGAGGGATGAGGCCGCCGAGGATGTCGAGGAAGCCCGGCGCCTTTATATCCGCGTCGCGGAAGATCAGGTCTCCCTCCGTAACTATGCCGACAAGCCTGCCGTTCTCGACGACAGGAGCGCCCGAGATACCAGACTCGGCGAAGAGCTTGATCGCACTCTCCACCGTCTCGTCAGGCCCGAGCGTGGGCCACTCTTCGTGCGAGATCTCGGCCACCCTCAAATCCCTTATATCCTGCTGCTCCATGTTCCATCCCTCTGATCGTCGTTCCCGGTCACACTACCGCTATTGTAAACGGCCCGGCGAACCTCTGGTCAAGGCTTCCACTCCCTCCTTACCGCTTCGATCCCTGTGGCCCGCCGAGCGTCGAGGTCGAACTCGACGAGCGCGCCGTTGAGCACGACAGGACCGTGGGTGGCGACCGAGATTCCACGCCAATCGCCCACGAACAGAGCGAGGAAGTCCTCCCGCTCGAAGCCGATAATGCTCTCCTTGCAGCCGGTCATGCCGACGTCAGTCACGTACGCAGTCCCGCCGGGCAGGATCGAATGGTCAGCCGTGGGCACGTGCGTGTGGGTGCCCAATACGGCATGCGCCCTCCCGTCGAGATAATGGCCGAGCGCCTGCTTCTCGCTCGTGGCTTCGGCGTGGGAGTCGACGAGCACGAGCTCGGCGCCGCGCGCCTTCAACTCCTCGACGGCCAGGTCGGCAGCTTCGAAGGGAGATATCTTCGTCCTCTCGACAAACACGCGCCCGAGCACGTTGCTGACGCCCACGGTCACGCCGCCAGACTCGAAAACGCCAAGGCCCAGCCCAGGGTCCTTTTCGCCGAAGTTGGCGGGACGCACCACCCTGTCCTCATCCCCGAGGAACTCCTCGAATCCTTCGGCGTCGAATGCGTGGTTCCCTAGGGTGAGGAAGTCGGCCACGGAGAGCAGAGCGGCGCCACTCTCGCGAGTGATACCACGGCCCGTCGGGGCCGAATTCTCGGCGTTGGCGACGACGGCGTCAGGTTCCAGCTCTCGACGTAACCGCGGTGCGAGGTCAAGGACCGCCGAGCATCCTGCGGGCCCGACGATGTCCCCGATGAAGAGAAGCCTGAACTTCAGAACAACTCTCCCACGGCCGGTGGCAGATACTCGAGCAGGTCGGTCGCAATGAAGCTCTCCGCAGGCCAGGCAGACTCTTCTTGCCACAGCTTCGCCGCGCGTCCGTGCGCCCAGGCGCCGGCCCTGGACGCCTCGTAGGTGTCCATCCCGCGCGACAGTAGAGCCCCTATTACACCGGACAACACGTCCCCTGTCCCTGCCGCGGCAAGCGCGACGATCCCCGTAGAGTTGACGGCGACCTTTTCGCCCTCGACGACGAGCGTATCGGACCCCTTGAGCAATACGCAGCATCGGTGCTGTTCGGCAGCGTTGCGGGCTGAATCGAGCCTGCGGGCGGACACCTCCTTCGCCCCAGATCCAAGCAGACGCCCTAGCTCACCCGCGTGCGGCGTTACGACGGTCGGGCCGTTCCTCCGCGCGAGGACGTCCGTGCCAGCGAGGTTCGTGATGGCGTCGGCGTCGAGCAACACGGGCAACTCGACCTCGCGCAGGATACCTTCGACGAGGCGCCTGCCCTCGTCCCCTGTCCCCGTCCCCGGGCCCATCACGAGCGCAGAGGCCCTCCCTGCGTGCTCCAAGATCTCTTCGAGCGCCCCTGACCCCATGTAGCCTTCCTCGTCTTCCGTGACGCCGTAGACCAGCGCTTCGGTGAGCGCGAGGTCGACGGCGGGTGCAGCCCCCTCGGAGGTGGCGAGGAAGACTATGCCACACCCTGCTCTCTGCGCGCCACGAACGACCATAACGGGCGCTCCTGTCGTGCCGCGGGAGCCTGCGACGACGAGCAGGGCGCCGGCCGAGTACTTGTGGGCCGGTTCGGTTGTACGCGGTATCTTTCTCCGTAGAGAGGCGGCGTCGGTCCATACCAGAGAGGGGTCCACGTCTGCTCTCTGTGGGATACCTATATCCACAGCGACGACTTCGCCGGAGTGCTCGCGGCCGGGGGAGATCACACACCCCACCTTCACGGCGTGCGCACAAACCGTAAGGTTGGCGGACACGGCAACACCCTGCACCTCGCCAGTCGACCCGTCCACGCCGGAGGGCACGTCGACGGCGAGTACGGGAGACTGGGCTGAGTTCATCTTCTCGATGATTCCGGCCTCCTTCTTCCGTACCTCTCCCCAGAACCCCGTCCCGAGCAAGGCATCGACGAGAAGGTCGGCAGGGCCGAGCTCAGCGTCAAGGTGTTCTGCGGCGATGAGCCGAACATCCAGGTTCTGAAGTATCTCCAGGTTGGTCGCAGGGTCTCCCTCGTACTCTTCCTTCGTGGCCAGAACCGCGACGTCTACGCCGTAGCGATGTAGCTCGCGGGCGATGACGAAGCCGTCCCCACCGTTGTTGCCGCCGCCGCAGACGACGAGCGCCCGCCCGGGGGAGTACCGCTCCAGAGCAATACTGGCCATGGCAACACCGGCACGTTCCATCAGCACGCCGCCGGGAATGCCAAGATCCTGCGCCGCTGAGTCTGCGCGGGACATCTCCTGTGCGGTGTAGAGCTTCACCCCGAGATCTGCTCCCGGCGCACGACGCAGACGGCGACTGCAGAGAGCTCGGAGTGGGTTATGGAGATGTAGAGGTCTTTCTCGCGCACGCCGACCGCGTCGGCGAACTTCTTGATCTTGCCGGAGATACGAACTGTTGGTGCGCTACGGGGCCTCCGCACCACCTCGACGCCGTTCCACTGGATCAGGCCGCAACCCAGCGCCTTGGTAACAGCCTCTTTGGCAGCCCAGCGTCCGGCGTAGTGGCGCTCGGCAAAGCGGTATTTCTCGCAGTACGCTATCTCGGCCTCGGTAAACAGGCGCTTTCGTATCCTCGGGGTGCGCTCCAGGGCGAACTGCATCCTCTCGACGTCGACGACGTCGACCCCGACCCCTGGTACGACGAAACCTTCCACGGGGCATATGTTACGGCAGATTCAGCCCCGGCAAAAGGGCTATAGTATGGCAATGGATACAGCCACAGACGCTGTCATCATCGGTAACCCGAACTCGGGACGAGCGGGCGATGAGGATTATCTCGAGCGCTTCGCGAAGATCCTGCGCTCGGGAGGCCTGACGGTGGAGGTAATCAACACCGAACACCCCGACCACGCCACCGAGCTTGCCGCTCTTGCAGGGAACCGGCTGGTCGTGGCCGCTGGGGGCGACGGCACGGTCAACGAGGTACTGAACGGGCTCTCGCGGCAGGCCACGCTGGGCGTGCTGCCACTCGGTACCGCGAATGTGCTAGCGCGGGAGTTCGGGCTGCCGCTCGACCCGGCCGAGGCCTGCCAGCGCATACTGAAAGGCGAACGCTCCAGGGTGGACTTCGGCGTCGCCACAAACGCTGAGGGCACCGAGCGCCGCTTCGCCTGCATGGCCGGGATAGGCTTCGATGCGAAAGTGATAGGCGCCGTGACGCCGCGCCTGAAGCGCTACCTGCGGCGCCTGGCCTTCCAGCTGACGGCGTTCAAAGTGCTCTTCGGGAACAAGTTCCCCACGCTGGAGGTAAGCGACGGCGACGAGGTCCACACCGCGAGGTTCGCAATAGTCGCCAACGGCCACTACTACGGCGGTGACTACAGGGTGTCAGGCCCTGGCCTGCTGACCAGCGGCGCGTTCGAGACCATACTGGTCGAGCGCGTGAGCGACCTCCTCAGGCCCGACGTCATCGCCGGGATAATGGCGAGGAGGCCTCTCAACCGCGCGATGACGTCTTTTACCTCGACGGAGGTCCACGCCAGGGCCCCCGGCGCAGAGGTACCCGTACAACTCGACGGTGAGCTCTGGGGCGGGCTGCCCATGTCCTTCCGCATCGAACCAGGCGCCCTGAACGTCGTCCGTTAGCCCGACTCGCGGGTACGCTTGCAACACAGATCAGTCGACGACGAGCACGGCAGCGCCCCGCACCCTGCCACCGCGCAGGGCTTCAAGCGCCTCGTTGGCCTCCTCCAAGGGGAAAGACACGACCTCCGTTCGAACAGGCACCTCAGGGGCGAGAGCGAGGAAGTCCAGGCCGTCCTGGCGCGTGAGGTTGGCCACCGAGCGCACCGAGCGCTCTCCCCAGAGGATCTCATAGGGGAAAGACGGGATGTCGCTCATATGTATGCCCGCGCAGACCACGGTCCCGCCCCTGGCGACGGCCCTGAGGGCCGCAGGGACTAGGGCGCCAACCGGCGCGAAGATGATCGCCGCGTCCAGTTCCTCGGGCGGCGACTCTTCCGAACTCCCGGCCCATTCGGCACCCAGTCCCCTGGCAAACTCCTGCGCCTCCTCGTCTTTGGAGCTGGTGAACGCGAAGATGCGCCGTCCCTCGTGCGCTGCGACCTGGGCCACTATGTGGGCCGAGGCCCCGAACCCGTAGAGACCGAGTCTCTCGGCATCGCCGGCGAAGCGCAGCGAACGGTGCCCGATCAGGCCGGCGCACAACAGAGGAGCGGCCTGCAGGTCGGGGAAACCCTCAGGGATCGGAAAGCAGAAACGACCGTCGGCGATGGCGTACTCGGCGTAGCCGCCGTCGATCTGGTACCCCGTGAACCGCGCGTTCTCGCACAGGTTCTCGCGCCCGGAGAGGCAATAGCGGCACTCGCCGTCGGTCCACCCGAGCCACGGCACCCCGATCCGCTCCCCCACCGCAAAGCTGTCTGCATGCTCGCCGATCCTCTCTACGGTGCCGACTATCTGGTGGCCCAGGATCAGGGGCAACCTGGGATCGGGCAACTCCCCGTCAACGACGTGCAGATCCGTCCTGCACACTGCGCAGCAGTGTACGCGCAGGAGGACCTGCCCCTCGCCTGGCTCGGGCATGGCCACCTCCGCGACCCTAAGCGGCTCGCCGGGTACGTCCAGGATCATCGCTCGCACGGACATATCCTACTCCAGGAACATAAAGGGTCTCAGGCACACGCTCACTACTCGACGGTGACGCTCTTGGCGAGGTTGCGTGGCTTGTCGACGTTCAGGCCCCGGTCCTTCGCGACGTGGTATGCGAGGAGTTGCAGCGGCACGCTACAGATCAAGGGGGCCAGAATCTCCGGCGCCTCGGGAACAGGGAGCACAAGGCGCGCCATCCTTTCTGCGCCTTTGTCCCCCACACGGGCGACGGCGATCACGCTGGCGCCCCTGGCGAGGGTCTCCTCGACGTTCGAGAGAGTCTTCTCGCGGATGAGGCCCTCTCCGAGAACGGCTATAACGGGACAGTGTTCATCCACCAGAGCTATGGGACCGTGCTTCATCTCACCCGCCGGATAGCCTTCGGAGGGTAGGTAGGAGATCTCCTTGAGCTTCAGAGCCCCTTCGAGCGCCACGGGATACGAGATACCGCGCCCCAGGAACAGCGAGCAGCGGGCCTCCTCGAAGACCTCCACGGCCTCCTCCACCCGGCCCCCAAGCAACCCGAGCGTCTCCTCGACCTTCTCCGGCGCCAGCCTGAGGCCGCGTCCGAACTCCCGCAAGTCTCTCTCGGGGAGGAACCCGCGAATGTCGGCAAGCGCCAGCGCCAGCAGGTCGAGGGCGACGACCTGGGCGACGAAGGTCTTGGTGGAGGCAACACAGATCTCAGGCCCCGCCCTGGTGAGCAAGACCGCGTCGGCCTCACGTGTGATGAGCGACCCTCTGGTATTGGTAACCGCGAGCATTTTGGCCCCGAAACTCCGCGCCGCCTGAACGGCAGCCAGAGTATCTGTCGTCTCTCCGCTCTGGCTTATGGCAACGACCAGTGTGCGCCCGTCTCCGATGGGGTCCGCGTAGCGATACTCGCTGGCGATCGCTACCTCGACGGGTATACGGGCGAGCTTCTCTATAGCGTGTTTGCCGAGCAGGCCGGCATGGTAGGCTGTGCCACAGGCGATGACCACAACCCGGTCTATCTCCGAGAGATCGAGCCCTACCTCGGAGAGGTCGACGACACCACCTGAGTCGATGCGGCCGAGAAGGGTCGCTCCCAGGGCGGCGGGCTGCTCGTGGATCTCCTTGAGCATGTAGTCCTCGTAGCCACCGAGTTCGACGGCCTCGGCGTCCCAGTCCACCTCGAAGGACTCACGCTCGACGGGCTCGCCCGAAGAGGTGAACACCTCTACCGAAGAGGCCGCGACCTCGACGATCTCACCGTTCTCGACGACGAGGAACTCGTGCGTCTCCCCGAGCAGCGCCTGCACCGCGCTCGCCAGGAAGTTCTCACCTTCCCCCAGGCCGACGACGAGCGGACTCTGATGTCGGGCCGCGACGACCTTACCTGGCTCATCCACGCTGACCGCAGCGACGGCGAAGGAGCCCTGGAGCCGCTGAAACACCCCGGCGAGCGCTATCCGCAACGTCTCTCCAACCTCGACCCTCTCGGCGATCAGGTGCGCTATCACCTCTGTGTCCGTCTCGGAACGAAAGATGACGCCCCGCCCCTCCAACTCCTCCTTGAGCTCCGAGAAGTTCTCTATGATGCCGTTGTGTACGATGGCAACTCTTCCGTCTCCACCGAGATGGGGATGCGCGTTCTCCTCGCTGGGACGCCCGTGCGTCGCCCAGCGGGTGTGTCCCACACCGGTCCGTACCTGGGAGAGGTCACCGTTGCGCCAGGTAAGGGCGCGGGTGAGGTTCTCGAGTTGCCCGATCTCTGTTATCCGCTCTATCTGGCCCTCCTTTTGAAGGGCCAGTCCTGCCGAATCGTAACCACGGTACTCGAGATGCCCGAGGCCCTCCATGAGCACCTCGACACAACGCTCTTTACCGGCGTAACCTACTATGCCGCACACCGACTTACCTCCCTGTTTATCCGGAGATGGGATCAGGGAGGGCAGAGAAAGGATACAGAGCCTCTCTCGCTCTCTGTATCCGGGCCCGAACGGTGCTTTGTCCCCGGCGTCACCGCCGGGATTTGTCACCGCCCTGACGACCGCCCGAAGCCGAGACGTACCCGCCGAATGCTTCGATGAACGTCTTCCTCGTCGACTCCCGCACCGCGGGAGTCCTGGCGCTTGTATTTACTTTCCGCCCCGCAAGCTACTACGATCCCATCGCGCTCGCTGGTCATCTACCGCGAATGTTTATCTTCTGCAGGCCACCTCCCCATCTTCTCCAGAACGACGCCGTAACTGTAACGGTTGGGCCGCGAAAAAGAAACCAGGCACCCTGAAGCTCTACAAGAAGTTCAGGTCCACGAGCCCTGATGCGGCGAGCATGGCAACGAGGATGGGCTGGTGGATCAGGTAGATAAACAGCGAGTTCCTCCCTAGAGGAAGAAGCGGCCTCGCCGGTACCGGCGCCTTGTCCTCCATAACCGCGGGCCGGCTGCCATCACCGTACACCACGTTCCCGAAGAACAGCCC
>DATDKO010000480.1:0-5381 GCA_036519935.1 Rubrobacter sp.
CGAACTGGCCGGAAGTTAGAGAGGAGCAAGAATTGGACACGACGCAGGCGGCGGGACGCCTCGACCTGGACACTCTGCGCTCGGAGGTCGAGGCCGGGAGGATAGACACCGTCCTCCTCGCGATGACGGACATGCAGGGCCGACTCCAGGGCAAGCGCCTCACGGCGACCCACTTCCTCGACGAGGTGGTCGAGCACGACGCTGAAGGCTGCAACTATTTGCTAGCGGTGGACGTAGAGATGAATACCGTAGAAGGCTACGCGATGTCCTCCTGGGAGCGCGGCTACGGCGACTTCGTCTTCAAGCCTGACATGGATACCTTGAGGTACGTCCCCTGGCAGGAGGGGACGGCGCTAGTGACGTGCGACCTCGTCTGGGAAGACGGCTCTCCGGTCGTCGCTTCGCCCCGTCAGGTTCTGAAGCGCCAGCTAGCGAGGCTCTCCGAACGTGGCCTCGAAGCCTTCGTAGGGACCGAACTCGAGTTCATCGTCTTCTTGGACTCCTACGAGGAGGCCTGGCGCAAGGGATATCGTGACCTCGAACCCGCCAACTACTACAACGTCGACTACTCGCTCCTCGGGACTGCGCGCATCGAGCCCTTGCTGCGGCGCATCCGCAACTCGATGGCGGGGGCGGGGCTCGCGGTCGAGGATGCGAAGGGCGAGTGCAATTACGGGCAGCACGAGATCAACTTCCGGTTCGGCCGCGCTCTGGCGACTGCGGACGGGCACGCGATCTACAAGAACGGCGCCAAGGAGATCGCCGCCCAGGAGGGCTGCTCCATCTCCTTTATGCCGAAGTTCGACGAACGCGAGGGCAATTCCTGCCACATCCACCTGAGCCTGCGCGCGGAGGACGGAGCACCCGTGTTCGCCGAAGACCACGGTTTCTCGGACACCTTCAACCACTTCCTCGCCGGCCAGCTGGCGTGCCTGCGCGAGCTAACGCTCTTCCTCGCCCCGAACATCAACTCCTACAAACGCTACGCCAAGGGCTCCTTCGCCCCGACTGCAGTCGCCTGGGGCAAAGACAACCGTACCTGTAGCTTGCGCGTCGTCGGCCACGGCAACTCCTTGCGGGTCGAGAACCGGCTGCCTGGCGGGGACGTCAACCCGTACCTGGCGATCGCGGCCATGATCGCCGCCGGTCTGCACGGCATCGAGAATGAACTCTCCCTGGAAGACGAGTTCGCCGGCAACGCCTACGAGGCTGACAAGCCGCACGTCCCGACGAACCTGCGCGAGGCGCAGGAGCTCTTCGCGGAGAGCGAGACGGCCCGTACAGCGTTCGGGGATGAGGTCGTCGAGCATTACCTGAACATGGCGCGCGTCGAGATCGAAGCGTTCGAAGCCGCCGTCACCGACTGGGAACGCTACCGGAACTTCGAGCGCCTGTGAAGGCGAGATCAAGGCCCAACATCGGCGTCACGGCGGCGACCGAGAAGGTTAGCTATGGCGTCTGGAAGGAGATACCGGCGATCATCAGCCCGGCGCGCTATGTAGAGGCCGTGCAGGGCGCCGGCGCGCGCCCACTGCTGATGTCTCCAGATCCGGAAGATGCGGAAGACCCTGGCGGGGCGCTCGACCTTCTCGACGCGCTCGTCGTCACGGGAGGGGCCGGGGACCTGGATCCCGCCCTATACGGAGAAGAAAGGCACCCCGAGACAGGACCCGTACAGGAGGAACGCGACGCCTACGAGCTCGCGCTGGTGCGCGGAGCCCTTGAGCGCAAGATGCCCGTCCTGGGCATCTGCCGCGGGATGCAGATCCTGAACGTTGCCTACGGGGGCACCATAGAGCAACACCTCCCCGACGTGCTTGGCCACGAAGAGCATCGCCACACGCCGGGCACCTTCGCCGACCACGAGGTGCGCCTCGTCCCCGACTCGCTCGCCGCCCGCGCCGCCGGCTCGCAGAGGACGCCGGCCAAGTCGCACCACCATCAGGGGATAAAGGAGGTAGGGAAGGGCCTACAGGTTACGGGCCGGGCAGTCGAAGACGACACGGTCGAAGCCCTCGAAGACCCGTCCTGCCCTTTCGTGCTCGGTGTGCTCTGGCACCCCGAAGAAGACGAGAACAGTCAGCTCATAAAGGCCCTAGTTTCGGAGGTCTCGTAAATGCTCGAAGTCCTGAACCCGGCGACCGAAGAGGTGGTAGAGAGTCTCGAACCCGCCACCGAAGACGACGCCGATGCGGCCATCGCCCGCGCCAGGGAAGCCTTCCCGGCGTGGAGAGATGTGCAACCAGACGACCGCTCGCGCCTGTTGCGCCGTCTCGCCGACGCCCTCGACGCGGAGCAGGAGAATCTGGCGCAACTGGAGTCGAAGAACACGGGCAAGCCAATAGGCGATTCCCGCGGCGAGATGGCGATGGTAGCCGAGACCTTCCACTACTACGCAGGGATGCCGGAGCGATTGCTCGGCGACACCATTCCAGTCTCTGGTGGCGTCGACGTTACGTTCCGTGAACCGCTCGGCGTCGTTGGCCTCATCGTTCCCTGGAACTTCCCGCTCACCATAGCGAGCTGGAAGATGGCCCCGGCCCTGGCGGCTGGCAACACGCTCGTCCTCAAGCCGGCCGAGCTCACGCCGCTGAGTGCCCTGGCGTTCGAGCGAATAGCGCTCGAAGCAGGTATTCCCGAGGGCGTCGTCAACGTCGTCGTCGGGCCTGGGAGCAAGGTCGGGAAGCGGCTCGTCGAGCATCCGGACGTCGCCAAGGTCGCCTTCACGGGTTCCACGGAGGTCGGCAAGGGCATCATGGCAGGGGCCGCAGGCACCATAAAGCGCGTCACCTTAGAGCTGGGCGGCAAGTCCGCGAACGTGGTCTTCGCCGACGCCGACCTGGAGAAAGCAGCCGCTTCGGCGCCCGTCGCCGTCTTCGGTAACGCCGGGCAGGACTGCTGCGCCCGCTCGCGCATCCTGGTCGAGAAAGGCGCCTTCGACGAGTTCCTCTCGCTCATGCAGCCCGTGGTAGAGGGTTTTCGGGTGGGGGACCCGTTCGACGAGGAGACGGAGATGGGACCTCTGATCTCCGCCGACCACCGCGAGAAGGTCGCGGCATACGTCCCCGAAGACGCACCTGTGGCGATCCGGGGCGAGGCGCCCGAAGGCTCCGGGTTCTGGTTCCCACCGACGGTGCTGGCTCCGCTCTCCAACGACGATCGGGCGGCCAGGGAGGAGATCTTCGGCCCCGTCGTCGCCGTGATCCCTTTCGAGGACGAAGAGGACGCCGTGCGTAAGGCCAACGACACGGTCTACGGCCTCTCAGGTTCGATCTGGACCGAGAACGGCGCCCGCGCCCTGCGCGTGGCCCGCCGCATGGAGACGGGCGTGATCTCCGTCAACTCCAACACCTCCGTCAGGGTCGCCACCCCCTTCGGCGGCTTCAAGCAGTCCGGCGTCGGACGCGAGCTCGGCCCGCACGCCCTCGACTACTACACGGAGGTAAAGAACGTCTACCTGTCCACGGAGGAGGACTGATATGCCTGGACGCCTGGGAGGGAAGGTCGCCGTCGTAACCGGCGGCGCCGGCGGCATCGGCCGCGAGACGGCCCGACTCTTCGCTGAGGAAGGCGCCCGCGTCTGCATATCGGATCTGGCAGACGAGCCGGGGCAGGAGATGGCCTCCGAGATAGACGGCATCTACGTTCACGCCGACGTAACCGACCCCGACGACGTGCAACGGATGTACAGCGAGACGGCGGAGCGCTTTGGCGGCATAGACGTGCTCTTCAACAACGCCGGCATCTCCCCTTCCGACGACGACTCGATTTTGAAGACGGGGCTCGAAGCCTGGGAGCGCGTCCACAACGTGAATCTCAAGAGCGTCTATCTGTGCTGCAAGTATGGGATACCTTACCTATTGGAGCGGGGTGGAGGGTCGATCATCAACACCGCCTCTTTCGTGGCTGTGATGGGGGCGGCGACATCCCAGATCTCCTACACCGCATCGAAGGGCGGCGTGCTGGCCCTCAGCCGCGAGCTCGGGGTCGAGTTCGCCCGACGGGGGATACGCGTGAACGCGCTCTGCCCTGGTCCGGTGAATACACCGCTTCTGCAGGAGATCTTCGCCAAGGACCCGGAGAAAGCGGAGCGCAGGCTCGTGCACCTGCCGATGGGACGGTTCGCGGAGGCGACAGAGATCGCGGGCGCCGTCCTCTTCCTGGCCTCCGATGACGCTTCCTATGTCAACGCCTCGACCTTCCTGGTTGACGGCGGCCTCTCGGGGGCATACGTTACCCCTGAATAGGAGGTGGTCGGCATGAAGAGCGGGCTTTCCAACAGCATCCTCGACGCCATAGGAAACACGCCGATGCTCGAGGTCGAAGGCAACTACTGCAAGCTCGAGTATCTGAACCCTTCCGGGTCCATCAAGGCACGCATAGCGAAGTACATGGTCGAACGCGCCGAGGACGAGGGGCTTCTGAGACCGGGCGATACCATCGTCGAGGCAACGTCGGGCAACACAGGCAACGCCCTCTCGATGGTCGCCGCGGTTAAAGGATACAGGATGCTCGTGGTGATGCCTGAGGGGATGAGCGGGGAGCGCGTCGCCATAAGCCGCGCTTTCGGGGCTGAGGTGATGGAGGTAGGTCACTTCCACGTCAACGAAGCCCTGGCGAAAGCAAAGGAGCTCGGGCAGGAGCCCGGATACTTCTGCCCGGCCCAGTTCGAGAGCGAGTGGAACGTGGAGGAGAACAGAATCTGGCTCGGGCCGGAGATACTGGCCCAGCTCCCCGAGGGCGTCCTCCCAGACGCCCTCGTTATGGGGGTCGGGACAGGGGGAACCCTCATCGGCGTCGGACAGGCGTTCCATGAGGTCAACCCGCGCGTCAAGCTCTTCGCGATGGAGCCCTCCGAGTCATCGACGATACTCTGCGGGGAGATCGGGGACCACCTCATAGAGGGCATCTCCGACGGCTTCGTCCCAGGCATCTTCGAGCGCCACCAGGACCTGGTCGACACCGCCCTGACCGTTGACTCCGAGGAGGCCGTAGAAGAGATGCGCCGCCTCGCCAGGAAATATGGCCTCTTCGTCGGCCCCTCCAGCGGCGCCAACCTCATCGCCACCAGGAAGGTCCGCGAGTCCTACCCCGAGCTCGAGACCGTCGTCACCCTGTTCTGCGACGAGGGCGAGAAGTACATTAGCGATCATTTCGCTGAGGGAGACTCGGTCAGGGTAGGGCGCGAGGCGTACACGTAGAGCAGTGTGAACACCTCCGGTGCCACGCCCTTATGCTATAGTCCGAAGTTGCCCGATGAGGGCCGCGGGAGAGAGTCGTCCGGGGGATAGGGGAGACCTTGTGACGGCCGCCGAAGGTGAAAGGGTCGCGAGAGCGGCCTGAATCTCTCAGGCAGAAGGACCGCGGACCGGAGGGCGTCC
>DATDKO010000481.1:0-6675 GCA_036519935.1 Rubrobacter sp.
CTCGTTGCTGATGCCTTGAGTCTGTAACCTGTAGCTTCCCAACAATAGGAGGGTGGATTGCCTGAGATAAGCTGGGAAGATTTCGAGAAGGTGGATGTAAGGGTCGGCACGGTCGTCGAGGCCGAGCCTTTCCCGGAAGCACGCAAGCCTTCGATCAAGCTCATGGTGGACTTCGGACCGGAGGTCGGGACCAGGAAGACCAGCGCCCAGCTCACGGCGCACTATGAGCCTGAGGGACTCGTAGGAAGGCAGGTCGTGGCCGTGATCAACTTTCCCCCAAAGAGGATCGCGGGCTTCGAGAGCGAGGTGCTCGTCCTCGGCGTACCTGACGGGAATGAGGCCGTAGTGCTCCTCTCCCCCGACCATGAGGTCCCGCCGGGTGGCAGGATGTTCTAGGAAACTTGTGGACGGGTGCTTCGTACCCAGGTAGTATCGATCGGAAAGGGAGGTAATGCGGTGAGTGAGACAAACCTGGAGCAGTTTCGGGAGGTTACGCCGGCGGGGCGGTTCACGCTGCAAAATTCGGCGATGCTCAAGGTGAGATTGGAGAACGACCAGATCCAGGCCAAGCTCGGCTCGATGGTCGCCTATCAGGGCGACGTGCGCTTCGAGCACAAGAGCGGGGGCCTGGGTCGCTTCTTCAAGAAGGCCGTCACGGGCGAGGGCGTCAAGCTGATGGCGGCCAACGGGACGGGCGACCTGTTCCTCGCGCAGGACAAGCGCAAGATCATGATGCTGTACCTCCAGAATGACCGTATGACCGTCAACGGCGACAACATCCTCGCCTTCGAGTCAGGCATCGACTGGGACATACAGCGGGTCGAGGGCGCCGGCCGTCTCGCAGGCGGCCTCTTCAACGTCGTACTCGAAGGCACGGGCAAAGTCGCCCTCACCTCGGACGGGGAGCCCGTCCTCCTCGATACCTCGACCCCGACCTTCGCGGACCCCGAGTCCGCCATCGCCTGGAGCGGCAGCGTAAGAACGGGCGTCAGGAGCGATGTCTCCTTCAAGACCTTTACGGGACGCGGCAGCGGAGAGTCGTTCCAGATAGCTTTCGAGGGGGCAGGCTGGGTTTTGATACAGCCCTCGGAAGGCTCTGTCGTCCCTGAGCATTCCCACGGTGGCGAGGGCGGAGGCGGCGGTCTCGGATCTCTCTTCGAAGACTAGCCGACCGACACCCTGGCCGACCATTCGTAATTGCAAATGGAGACCATAGATGGATGAGCAAGGGGTGCCTAACCTCGAAGAGATGGATGAGCAACAGGCGGAGCGCTTCCTCGCAGAAATGTTCACCCATCTAAGCGCTGAAGCGGAATACGAGCTGCGCCACGAGGACTACGTAATAGAGATGCCCCAGTCCGGCGAGCGCATCAGGGGCCGGGAGAAGATGAGGGAGTTCCAGGAAGCTTACCCCACCCCCCCGACCATTCAGCTACGACGGGTGATCGTCAGAGATAGCCTGTGGATCGTCGAGGGGGTCAACAACTACGGCAGTGGACAGATTTTCACCGTCGTGGCCATCTTCGAGCTGCGCGATGGCAAGATATGGCGCGATACTCGCTACTACGCCGAGCCGTTCGAGGCACCGGAGTGGCGGGCGCTGTGGGTCGAGCAGATGCAAAACTGAAGTGGTTCGGGAAGCAAACTGCGCCTACAAGCATCAGGCTTCAAGATTCTCTAGGAACAAAGCTTAACTCTAACAGGCGATTTCGTACCTTGATGGTCGGACCAACGCGCCCTTCTTATGTATCGACATGGACGGACCCGTGATAATATGTACATAAGAGATCTGGGGTGAAAGATGTAATGGAATCGGGGCGGATAACGAGGGAATGGTTGGAGGGGCTGGGCCCTGTGGAGTTCCAGGAGATTTCGGCCATGATCTCCGACATACAACGCAAGCGCGCACAGGCGCGGCGACAGAAACTGGAACAGCGGCGGTCTGTAGACCGCAAGAAGGCCCGCAATAGGCGCTACCTCGAACTGGAGCGCGTCAAATGCGGTAAGAAAGGCTGCAGGAAGTGCGCCAGCGGGGAGCTCCACGGCCCTTACTGGTATCTGTACCGGCCAAAGGAGAACAGACCAGGCCGTACGAGCCAGTACGTCGGTAAGGTGTTACCCGAGACGCTCGCCGAAGAGTTCGACATCCCTGAAGATCAGCGGACGTCGAACTGACCGGCCCGATTCTTATGTAAACACGTGCACCTCTTTGGCCCTGTCATACATAAGACAAGCAGCCCAGTGTGATTGCAGTTCGGCTGATGCTGGGGGGCTAGGCGCTGTGTTCCAGCTTGATCGTCCTTGTGGTGCCGAGCACCTTACCCGAGTTGTTCAGGGCCTTCAGGCCGACAAAGGGCTCGGTGGTGTGCACAGTGATCACGGTCTCGAAGCCTTTATGGGGGGCTGACGCCAAGAGGTCCAGTTTATCGGGACCGCTCCCGGCGAAAACCTGCCAGGCGTCCACCTCCGTGGCGCCGTTCCAACTCGCGTAGAGCGTTACCTTGTGTTCCGACCCCAACTCGGCGGCTACCGCGGGGTCGTCGGTAGGTTGCCCACTCCACGGGAAGCGGAAGGCCCTGTAAGTCTCGCCCTCGGTCGGGAAGGCGGCGCTGAAAAGCAGTTCGCCATCGCGATTGAACTCCGAGATGGCCGGGGTGCTGCCCCAGCCTACAAAGGCATTGCCGTTCGGCAATACTTCTACGTTTCCCTGGGTCTCAGAGAGCAACTTGTGGGGGTAAGTGTACTCGCGCGCGAGGGTGGCACTCATTTTATCTTCGTCGACCTCGACCACGATACCGCGGGACTGTTCTTCTATATTTATGTTGCCGTTATCGAAAATGGTGATGGTGCCGTCGGGGTGGCGGCGGGCGTCGTGCTGGAAGGCGAATTGGGTGCCTTCTGCCATCTCGAAGTCGTTCTCCTTCCCGCCCAGACGCCAGACGATCTTGCCTGTCTTGCGGTCGACCTTGTAGACCGTGCAGGTGTTGCGGGAGGAGATGAGCAGGTGATCCTCGTCATATACGTCTATGGAGTTGATGTGGAAGTAGTCGTAGGGCTTGGTGTAAGAATTGTCGAGGCCGACGTGCTCCAGGCTGTGCCACTCGAAGAGCACATCGCCGGTTTCGATGTCGACCTCCTGGGCTATCCCGTCGAGCACGACACCATCTACAGGACCACCCGCGCCGGAGAGGTCCCTAGGGACCTTGCTGTAGATCGTGATCAGCGCCGTATCCTCTGGGGTGATGAGGAACTCGTGGTGGTCCCCCTCGTAGCCGTTGCCGGCCCCGAACCTCTTTATCTCCCTGTAGGAGTGGTCGTAGATCACGTACTCGCCCTGGCCGTAGCCAGTGTGGAGTCCCTCCCACCAGGTGAGCACCGGCTCCCCCTTGTAGGTCTGGACCTTGAAGTTCATCGCATCCACATCCTCGTTCTGCAAGAGGCGCAGCCACACGGGCTGTCCGTCGTTGTCGAGGATCATGCAGCCGTCCTGCCCCGGACCGGCCTCATCGGGTCCGTTCTTCGGGGCGACGAAGATGCGGCCGGGAGCAGTGTCGCGCGCCCGCGTGGTCACCTCGATGACCGGCGGGTGGAGATCCGGACGCGAGCGGAAGCTCCACGCCTCACCCGCCGGGGCGGATGAGGCGGTCGCTCTGGCGCGGCGGACCGGATCGCAGCCCAGGGCGCCAACTAGAGCGACCCACGCCGCACCGCCGGCCGCTGCCTGCAGGAACCTCTTTCGCGTAATCCGAGGTCTCAAGCTGCTACTGCCTGGCTCTTGCCCTGGCTACGCGTGGCGTATCTCGTAACGTGGCTTATGATCGCTATCCTACGACGAGGTTGACGAGCCGACCGGGTACGTAGACGCTCTTGCGGAGCTCTTTCCCTTCGAGGTGAGGGCGGACCTTGGCGCTCGACAGTGCCAGCTCTCTGGCTGCCTCCTCGGAGATATCTGCTGGGGCTTCGATGCGGTCGCGCAGCTTGCCGTTGACCTGGACTATGAGCGTGATCTCCTCAGCCTGGATCAGGGCTTCATCATATCCTGGCCACGCCTGCTCGTGCACAGAGTACTCCTCCCCCATCGCGGCCCACATCTCCTCGGCGTGGTGCGGCGCGAACGGACTGAGAACCGTGACGAAGGTCCGCAAGGCTTCGTGCCACTCGGCGTCTTCGACGCGGCCTCTGACCGCGAGCAGGTAGTTGGTGTGCTCCATGAGCGCGGCGATGGAGGTGTTGAAGCGGAAGGCTTCGAGGTCGTCTGTGATCTTCTTTATCAGGCGGTTCGTCCGGCGCTTCAGCTCCCTCGGATCTGCCTCGCCGCCCGAGGAGTCGCCCCTTGTCACGAGCGAGAGGGCGCGCCTGAGCCAGCGCGAGACACCCTCTATGCCCTTGCCGTCCCAGGGACCGCCTTCGTTCCACGGACCGATGAACATCAGGAAGCCTCGGAGCGCGTCGGAGCCGAAGCGGTCGACGTACTCCTGCGGGTTGACCACGTTGCCACGGCTCTTGCTCATCTTCTGCCCGTCTGGCCCGAGTATGTTCCCCTGGTTGCGCAGGCTGGTCATAGGCTCGTCGAAGTCAACCAGACCAAGATCCCTCATGACCTTGGTGAAGAAGCGGGCGTAGAGCAGGTGCAATATGGCGTGCTCGATGCCACCGGTGTACTGGTCCACGGGGAGCCACTTCTTTCCCCGTTCGGGATCGAACGGCCCTTCATCGTAGTGCGGCGAGAGGTAGCGGTACCAGTACCATGAGGAATCCATGAAGGTATCCATGGTGTCCGTCTCGCGCGTAGCCGGGCCGCCGCACCTGGGACACTCGGTGTTGTAGAAGTCGGGGTCGAGTTTGAGGGGTGATTCGCCCGTAGGCATGAACTCGGCTTCCTCTGGGAGCAGGACCGGCAGGTCCTCTTCAGGGACTGGGACGATGCCGCACTCGTCGCAGAAGATTATGGGGATCGGGGTCCCCCAGTAGCGCTGGCGGCTGATCAACCAGTCATGAAGCCTGTAGGTGACCGTAGCCTTGCCGGCACCGCGCTCCTCGAGCCAGGCGGTCACCTTCTCCTTGCCCTCGGTGCTCGGGGTGCCGTCGAACCTACCTGAGTTGACCATCGTGCCTTCGCCGACGTAAGCCACTTCCAGCGCTTCGCCGTCCCAGTCCGGCGGCCCTATCACGGTCCTGATCTCGATGCCGTACTTCTCTGCGAACTCGAAGTCTCGCTCGTCATGGCCTGGGACAGCCATGATCGCGCCCGTACCGTAGCCCATCAGGACGTAGTCGGCGATGTAGACGGGGATCTCTTCTCCGTTGGCAGGGTTGATCGCGTAAGCCCCTGTAAATACGCCGGTCTTATCCCTCGTCACGTCGGTGCGGTCGATCTCGCTCATCCTGGCAGCCCTCTCGACGTAGACCCGCACCTCTTCGGTCTGCTCCGGGGTCGTTATCTTCTCGACCGCCGGGTGCTCCGGACTCATAACGAAGAACGTGGCGCCGAAGAGCGTGTCCGGGCGGGTGGTGAAGACCTCGACGGATCCGTAGCCCTCGATCTCGAACCTGATTTCGGCGCCCTCGGAGCGCCCGATCCAGTTCCGCTGCAGCGTCTCGACCCGCTCTGGCCAGTCTATCTTGGAGAAGTCGAGCAGCTCCTCGGCGTAGTCCGTGATCCTGAAGAGCCACTGCGCCAGGTTCTTCTTGACGACCGGCGTCCCGCACCGCTCGCAGCGCCTGTCTGGCCCGATGACCTGCTCTCGCGCCAGCGTCGTGTTGTCCTTCGGGCACCAGTCGACCGGGGCTTCCTTACGGTACGCCAGTCCCTTCTCGAAGAACTTCACGAAGAACCACTGGTTCCAGCGGTAGTACTCGGGGTCGCAGGTCACGATCTCGGAGTCGAAGTCGAACATCGCGCCCATCTGCCTGAGCTGACCGCGCATCCGCTCGATGTTCGAATAGGTCCACTCGCGGGGGTGGATGCCCCTCTGGATCGCGGCGTTCTCGGCCGGCAACCCGAAGGCGTCGAAGCCTATCGGGAAAAACACCCTGTAGCCGTTCATCCGCATGAAGCGCGCTCTGGTGTCCGAGGGCGTCATCGGGTACCAGTGTCCGACGTGCAGATCGCCACTCGGGTAAGGGAGCATCGTGAGCGCGTAGTGCTTGGGCTTGCTCTCGTCCTCATCGGTCTTGTACAGGCCGCTCTCGGCCCACCGCTCCTGCCAGCGGCGTTCGAGGTCCGTAGGATCGTATGTACTTCTCTGTTTCGTCTCGCTCACGAGAGACTCCTTCGGTTAAGGCCTAGGGTGGTTCTAGATCAGGGGAAATCCGCGCAGGGCTTTATAGTCGGGAGTCCGACTTCTGAACCTTGTGATCCCTGGCGCGCATACACCTAATATAGCATCAGGTATGCCCTTTACAAAAGGAGAAAGCCGCCCGGAAGACACTTCGGGCGGCAAGTAAAAGCCTGTCGGCGAGAGTTCTACTCTGCCGCCTCGGCAACTTTGCCGGCCTCTTTGTGTTCGCGCCGGGCGAAAAGGTCACGGAACAGCGAGAGCAGGTACCCTAGCACGGAGGCACCCGCCAGGTAGGACAAGCTCGCCAGACGCTGCGAGTAGTTCTTCGGGATCACGATCGCGCCGTAATACTCGCCTTTGCCTATACCCTCCAGCGCTTCACCGCGGGTACCTG
>DATDKO010000482.1:0-11203 GCA_036519935.1 Rubrobacter sp.
CTCGGAGGTCACTCCGTCTATGGGCCTCAGGGAGTCGGGGTCTTTGCTCACGTCTTCCACGAGCAAGGGCCGTCCGGAGCGGACGGCTCGCCCGCGGACTCCTTTCGTCAAGGGGATCCGCCCGTGCGCCTCGTGGTACCCGACCCGGTGCTGGAGCACCAGTTCCCCGTCTTCGAGCAGGTAGGCGCTCAGCCGGGTGTAGCCGTAGGTCTCGGCTACAGCCTCCACCGCCCTGGCAAGTACGCCAGGCACCTCCAGCTCACGCGCTACTGCCGTGCGAACCCGGTGGAGGAGGGCCAGTTCCCTCGACTGGCTGCGAAGCCTCTCCTCGGACTCTCTGCGCTTCGTGACGTCACTCACGGTGATCGCCACGCCCTCGACCGCTGAGTCCCGTAGAGGTCGACGACCTTCATAATCTCCGAGGAATTCTCTAGGGCCGAGCGCAAACAGCGGTTGTCTTCCTGGGAAAGCCCGTTAGTATGCCCGGGCTTGTCGTCGCCGAGGGGGTCACGATTGGGCAGGTTGTTCGGATCTGACTCCGGAGGCTCTACCACTGCAGTCTTTCCGGCCACTGACGATGACTGGACCTGAAGTATACCGGAGGGGGATGCTACCCGGCCATCGATGCCCCCGGGCGAGGAACTCGGAGCCGAGGCGCAGATTCTTGTGGTGAGGGGGCTCACGTCGTTCTGAGCTGCAGCGATCCTAGCCTCACACCGGCGCGAATTCTCAAGACGGGACCATCCCCACTCAGGGCGGATTCGGTGGAAAAGGCGCCCTCTCTCTTGGTGAAACCGTCGCCCACATCCACGCTGCCAAGGGTGGTCTCGGCGGACACCCTCACCGCGGTGGAGGAGGGAACGGACACTACTACCCCCGAGATCCCCGTCTCTATGCTCACCTTGGCGTCCCGCGAGAGAGCACCGCCGAAGTCGAGTTCGTAGCTGGCCGCCCCTCCTGAGAGACGCATCTCGGAGAAGTTAGCATTGGCGAGGTTCTCCAGCTCTATTGCGGCGGCCCCGCTGGAGATCTCCAGCAGTTCCATGGGCTCGGGATTGGGTTGAGGAAAGCCAAGTTCGAACTTGCCAGCGCCCTGCCTGACCATCAAGCGGCTCAGGGGTACGCCTCCGAGGTCCAGATCGAAGTCGCTGGCGCCGGTCTCGATTGTCAGGGCGAATGGTCTTCCCTTGCCGAACTCCAGTTCGTAGCGGGGTACGCCTCCGAAGACGGCCTGAATCCGTTCGAAGGAGGGCTCCGCTTCCGTGATCGTAACGCCCGCCTCTCCTTCGACGATCCTGAGGGGTCTTCTATCGGTCGGGTCGCTGTAAGTTCCTGCAACCCATTCCTCACCCTCGCCTGGCCTGGCCACAAATCGGCAGGCGCCGAGGGCTATCCGCAAGTGTGGGCTGCTCTCAGAGGGGTAGGCAATATGTATCGGTGTCTCTCCCATGCGAATCCTCCTTCTCTAAGGCTTCATGAACATAGCGGGAACAGAAACGGTATCAGACTACCTCCAGGTTGGTGATCTCCAACCCGTCAAACCACTCCGACCGGCGCCACCCGAGGTGTCCTTTCACCCGTATTTCGTAGACGCTCACCTTCTCTCCGTCCATCGACTCGTACGCCGTTTCCTTTACCGATGCGCCCCGCCCTTCGCTGCTTCTGGATCAGGCTCGGTGGCCGGTCGCCAATCCAAAGCCCTGCGCATCGGTTTGGCCCCTGAACGAATGGCTCTCCTGTTTCCGATGGTCTCCCGTAGCAACTCATGATAATCGGCAGGTGTTCATGTAGAGGGCTGTGACGGGGACGACACTGCGGGCTTGTTCCCCTCCTGTCTCTTGCGCCGGTAGGCCAGTACTTCAGTAACTACTATCCGGATGATCTCGACCACAGGAATGGCCAGCAACGCACCGGGAATGCCCAGCAATAACCCACCCACCAGAACGGCGATGAAGATCACCAGGGCATTGAGCTGGACAGCGTGGCTGTAAACCATCGGTTGGAGGATGCTGCCCTCCACTTGCTGATAGACCACGATGTAGATCAGCAGAACCACTGCCTTCCATGGTGCGACGAACAAGCCCACGATGACGAGCAACGCCCCTCCCAGTGTTGCGCCGACAAGTGGTATGAGGTCTAGCCCTGCGACCAGTAACGCCAGCACGATGAAGGTGACGACACCGCAGATCACGCTGATGGCGAGGTTACCACCGACGTATCCCGTGATCGCCCCTGCCGACTGCTTGAGGAGACTTCGCACGAGCGGCCTGTGTCGCTCGGCGAAGAGCTCTACCCCGGCGTTGAGATAACGCCCTCCGCCCAAGATCAGGAAGAAGGTAAGCGTCAGGACGGTTACCAGCGAGGCGACGAACCCGGCAGCGCTAACGATCACATCTCCGGTAGACAACAGGAAGTTACTGGCTGCCCTCCCCAGCTGGCTGCGAATATCATCGATCTGGTGGCTGAACCTCTCGAACACCCAACCGAGCCCGTATTGCCGAGCGAGGCCCTTGAGGTATTCTGTCGGTCCCTCAGGAGCCTGCGCCACGGCTGCAACGAACTTGATCAGACCCTGGATCTGGTCGATAAGTACGGGCAATAGGATTCCCACAATAAAGAGCAACGCGACTACCAGCCCCAGGTAGGTGAGGGCTATGGCGAGAGGTCGCTTGATCAATGTGTGGCGTCGCTGTAGCCAGTTGACCGCCGGGTTGAGCACCGCCGCTAGAAAGAGGGAGATGACGAACCAGCCGACAAAAGTGCGCACCTGCCAGAGCAGGAAGAAAGCGCCAAGCACCACCGCCGCACTCAAGAGGCCTACGACTACCGTGCGCATCACCTGGTAGGAGGAGATGCGCACCCACACAACGCCAGCGCTCGGAACGGAGGCGTTCGGCTCTGTAGGAGCACTCTGAGGTTCCGCCTGAGGCTTCTCTTGCGTGTCCTTCTGCGGACTCATACCTAGCTCCTGCTATGCTCTAGGCCGTATCTCGCATCCCTGCTTGGCACGAGCAGCATGATCAATGCCGCCACTGTAGGAGTACACGACCACAAGATCCACATACCACGGTTCGGGGTGAGGTCGAGGAACCTTATCAACACGGCCGCCACCAGGGCCATGAGCAGGACGAGCACCGAGAAGATTGCCGCCTTATTGGTATCAGTTGGTGTCGTGAACATACTTTAATATCTACTCCACTAAGTTACTAAAGTTACCAAACATGGTAGGCGGTGTGCGGTAACTTTACAAGGCTGGTAGCCCAGCCGTAAGGGTTTAGGAGATCAACAACACCTGTTTCCGCGGTTGGGATCTATGTGCAGGTTCGATAGCCCTTTCTAGTCCAGGGAGGACTTCTTGTTCCCTCAGATCGCTCAGCAGGACGGTGAGGAGGATATCGGCTGGGCACCGGATTTTCTGGACTACTTGTTCGTGTCCATTACCACAAGCGCAACATTCGGGCCAACCGACACGCCCGTACTGTCCAAAAGAGGCAAGGTCCTGACGGTGGTTCAGTGTATGCTCTCGTTGGTGGTCGTCCTCGTGCTCGTGGCGTGGGCCGTAGACACCCTCTAATTGGTGCGTTGCAGAGGTCTACGCGGGTTTGCAAGTCCCTCAACTCGGCGTAAGCAGGGACGCTCCGCCTTGGGTAACCGACCGGTAAACTCCCGCCTCAAACGCAGATATCGCCGGTGCTCGACCACCTTGTACCCAGTAGTGATTGGCCAGCCTTCGAACCTATCTACAGAAGACCGCGCCTTACCGTTCCAGATCAGAGCTCCGGGCGGCAGGAGTGTCTTCGGCGAGGTGCACGTCCGCGCCGCGGGGTATCACGACGACCGGGACCGGCGAGCTACGAACGATCTTCGTCGAGCTCGAGCCGAGGAAGACCCTCTTTACAGGTCCGAGCCGGCTGGAGCCTACCACGAGCACTTCGCCTTCCTTCCAGGGGAGCGAGTCAAGCGCCTCCTCCCAGTTGCGCCCGCTGACGACGCCGGCCTCCACCGTGACGTCGTCAGGTAGCGTGGCCAGCGCTATGTTCTGTGCCTCCTCCGCCTGGGCGCGCCACTGCTCGGCGACGAGGCGCTCCGCACTGTAGCCGACTTGCGACGGATACATCTGCCTGTCCCTGACGACTAGGGTGATGAGCCGTAGCGGCAGGTCGTGCCGCTTGCTCAGCTGCACCGCGGCATCGAAGGCTGTCCGTGAGCGCGTGGATCCGGCGAACGCGCAGGTGACGCGCCGCAGCCGCGCATCGGAAGCCGGGCTGTACCCCCTCGGGGTGAGCGCCAGGGGCACCGGCGCCGTGTGGAGCACCTCGTTGGTAACGCTGCCCACCGCGAACCGGCCGAAGGGCCCGTGCCGCGCGGAGCCGAGGACGATCAAAACTGCGTCCTTCTCCCTGGCGGTGGTGATGAGCCCCTCGGTCGCCGTGGGGGCTGAGGTGGACACGTACTCAGCCTGCACCGCATCACCGACGAACTCACGCGCCTCGGCGATCGTGTCTTGGGCGTACTGCTTCAGGAACGCGGCGTACTCCGCGTCCACGCGCGCCAGGGAAGGGTGACCCCATACCTCGGGGAGGACGATGCACACGGTGAGGGTTACGTCGCCGGTGCGTACCAGCATCCTGCCCAGGGCGAGCGCGTCCCTTCCCCCGCGGTCGGCGGTCAGGCCGACTAGGTAGTTCATCGTGGCTCCTCCGTGGCGACCGCCTCCCCCCTGGCCAGCCGCGAGTGCTTGGCGCTGTACGTGAAGTAGATTATGGCCGCGACCCCGAGCCACACCGCGAACAACGCAAACGTGGTGTACGGCAGACCCGAGATCAGGTAGAGGGCGAAGGCAGCGCTGAGTATGGGCGTTACCGGGTAGCCGGGGACCCTGAACCCGCGAGGCAAGTCGGGCTGGGTGCGGCGCAGGATTATCACCCCGATCGAGACCACCGTGAACGCGACCAGGGTTCCCATGCTCGTCAGGTCTATGAGCACGCCGAGCGGCACGAACCCAGCGAGCAGCCCGACGAAGGTGCAGACGATTATGGTGTTGCGCACCGGGGCGAGGGTGCGAGGGTCCACCCGGTGGAAGATCTCGGGGAGCATCCCGTCGCGCCCCATGGCAAACAGAATGCGCGACTGCCCGTACAAGACGACCAGCGTAACGCTGAAGATGGAGATGGTCGCGCCAGCGGCCAGCACGGCGGCTGGCCAGGTGGATCCGGTGATGTTGCGCATGATCGCCGAGAGGCCGGCCTCCTGGCCTGCGAACTGCTGGTAGGGTTGTGCGCCCACCCCGGCTAGCGCCACGAGAATGTAGAACGTGGTCACGATGATGGTCGCGAAGACGATCGCTAGCGGGAGGTTCCTGCGGGGGTTGTGTACTTCCTCGCCCGCCGTGGAGACGGCGTCCAACCCGATGAAGGAGAAGAAGATCGACCCGGCGGCCGCACCGATGCCCGCGATCCCGAAGGGCGCGAACGGCTCGAGGTTCTCTGCCGAGAAGCCCGTGAATCCGACGACGATGAACAGGGCTAGGATCGCGAGCTTGATGAGCACCATGATCGTGTTCGCCGTCGCGGACTCCCGCACCCCGCGGATGAGCAGCAAACCGCACAGTGTCACGAGCACGATGGCAGGAAGGTTGAAGAATCCGCCCTCCCCCGGCGCCGCGTTGATGGCGCCCGGAATGCGAAAGCCGAACAGGTCGAATAGTAGCTCGTTGAGGTACTGCCCCCACCCCACCGACACGGCGGCGGCGGAGACCCCGTATTCGAGGAGCAAGCACGCCGCCACGCCGAACGCCACGATCTCTCCCATCGTCGCGTACGTGTAGGAGTAGGACGAGCCGGAGACGGGAATGGTCGAGGCGAGCTCCGCGTAGCACACCGCGGTCAGGGCAGCCGTGATCCCGGCGAGGGCGAAGGACACAACAACCCCTGGGCCCGCCTCCGGCACCGCCTCGGTGAGCACGATGAAGATGCCGGTGCCGATCGTGGCTCCGACCCCGAACATCGTTAGCTGGAACAGCCCGATCGAACGGCTGAGCTCACCGCCCTCAGCGTCGGGTCTTGTCTCGGTGACGAAAGCGTCTACCGGCTTCCTCCGGAACACACTCCGCTGCTCAGTCGATGGTGTGCTCATGACTATCGTGCTCGCAGAGAGCGTGGGATCACTCGACTCAGGCGTTCACCGACGGATTTCGCTCGTCCAGGCGGGATTGCCACCGTGCTACCTCCTCATTCCCCGACTTGTGTTAGCAGTCGCCTGGTAACAATGGTACTTTTCTGGCAAACCCGGGTCAAGGGGCCGAGACGGGTGCCTATTTGGCCTCCTTGTACCTGGTGATGTCGTTGCTGATGGCGAAGTATTGATCGGGGTTGCCTGCCTCGTCCAGGAAAGGCACTATGGTGGTTTCGACCCAATAGGTACTGCCGTCCTGTGCCTGGTTCCTGATCTCGCCTCGCCAGACGTCACCCTGAGCGATGGTATTCCACAGGTCCTCGAAGAACTCCTTGGTATGGTAGCCGGAGTTGAGAATTCGGTGATCCTGGCCCAACAACTCCTCCATGTAGTACTTGGAGATCTCGCAGAACTTGTCGTTCACGTATGTGATCTTACCGTGCTGGTCGGTGATCGCGACTACCGCGGACTCGTCCAGAGCGGCCTTCAAGTCCGCCATTCTTCTGAGCGAACCGCGCAACGCCTCCTCGGCCTCCTTGCGGACTGTGATGTCGCGTGTCACCTGAGAGAAGCCTCGGAGGTTACCCACCTCGTCTCTCAGGGCCGTGATAACGACGTCGGCCTGGAAGAGCGTGCCGTCCTTGCGAATGCGCCAACCTTCTTCCTCGAAGCGGCCCTCGATAGCCGCAACACGTAGCTCCTCCCCCGGGAGGCCACGTTCGACGTCCTCCTCGGTGTAGAAGACCGAGAAGTGCTCGCCAACGGCCTCCGACGCCTCGTAGCCCTGTATGCGCCCGGCCCCTTCGTGCCAGCTTACAATGCGTCCGTCTGGACCGAGCATGAAGATCGCATACTCCCTGACGCCCTCAACCAGAAGCCGGAAGTGCTCCTCGCTTTGACGCAGCTGCTGCTGGTTGCTCTGTAGTTCGGCGATGGTGGCTTCCAGCTGCGAGGTGCGCTCCTCGACCCGGTTCTCGAGGTCCTTGTTGAGTTCCCTGACCGCTTCTTCGGCCCTCTTGCGCTCGGTAACCTCACGGATTATGGCGAGCACGAACTGGGCTTCGTCGCCGTCCGCGTCATGTACCGGACGTATGGGGCTCAAGGACAGCTCGACGTTGATCTGCTTGCCGTTTTTCCTCATCGCGGGAAGGTCCAGCGGCGCGTCCGAGTCGATGTATTGGCCGTGGCCCGTCTTGGCGTAGCGGGTTATCCCTACCCGGTGGGCCGTCTTGAGCGGTTCAGGAACCAGTTCTTCGACGCGCAGTTTCAGGGCTTCGGAGGCCGAGTAGCCGAACATTTTCGCGGCCGCTGCGTTCCAGAGGACTATGCGCTGCGTTTTTGCGTCAGCGACGATTACAGCGTCCCGGATCCTCTCGAAGAGCCTGCCGAAGCCTAGATCCTCTGGACGCAACCGTTCACCCGTCATTAGATTGAATCTTTCTCATGGTAAGCCGGCCACCCACACTCGGTAACCAACTGCACCACTTGCTCCCCACTTCCCTTGAGTCAGGTTCTTGGTAGGGTAGCCTAGCAGTCTATGCATTTCAGCGCATCCCCCTCTCTCCACAGCGAAACTTTATTCGCCGCTGCCACATCTTGTACGGGCACATGCCGATCGACGACGTGCTACTGTTTAGCGGTCCCATAATTATGAATCTGTAGCGACCGACGGTGAAAGGAGTCTCATGGCCGGAACTGTGGACCTGGGACGGCAGCGCGAGTCCTCCGACGAGCGTCAGACGAAGATCGTCGATGTGCTGGTGGATACTTTCTCCGAGCTCATGATCGCTGACCCCGAGGCGTTTCGCCAGAAGTTCAGGAAGATGGCCGCCGGTCCTTTCGCCTTCTATCGTGGCAGCGCGTGCCTATTCTACGCGGACATGGAGAGTGAGAAGGATCGCTGGGCTGATGAGCGCACCAGCCGCGTCTGGATCCAGGGAGATCTGCACGCGGAGAACTTCGGCACCTATATGGACGGCGACGGGGTGTTCGTCTTCGACGTCAACGACTTCGACGAGGCCTACCTGGGCCACTTCACCTGGGACATCAAGCGGATGGTCGCCAGCGTGGCCCTGCTAGCCTGGATGAAGGCCATCTCGGACGCCGACATCGCGTCTCTGATCGAGACGTACGTCCAGGCCTACGTGGAGCAGGTGCGCTACTTCGTCGAGAGCGATCGCGACCACGAGTACGCACTGCGGCTGGAGACCACAGACGGTGAGATCCAAGAGATCTTGCTCGAGACCCGGCTGAACACTCGCGTCGACCTGCTCGACAAGCTGACCCTGATCAACGAAAACGTCGAGCGGCGGTTTCGGCGCGGTTCCGGGGTCCGCGAGCTCGACAACGCCGAACGTGCCAGGGTGCACGCCGCTTACGAAGCATATCTGGAGACGATTCCCGAAACCAAGCGCTTCCGGAGCCTGACCTACCAGGTAAAGGACATCGTCGGCCGCCAGGGCTTCGGCATCGGCTCGGCCGGGCTCCCCGCCTACAACGTGTTGGTGGAGGGACCTACCCAGGCCCTGGAGAACGACGTGGTGCTCTCGATGAAGCAGGGCAACGTCGCGGCTCCGAGCCGGATCGTGCACGACGAGCGCATCAAGGACTACTTCAAGCACAACGGGCACCGCACGGCGGTCTCGCAGCGCGCGTTGCAGGCACACGCCGACCCCTGGCTCGGCTACACCGAGATAGACGAAGTCGGCTTCGTCGTCACCGAGCTCTCGCCCTACATCGAGGATCTCGATTGGTCGGATCTCACCGAGCCAGAGCAGATGTCGCCGGTGCTTGACTACCTCGGCCGGGCGACCGCCAAGGTTCACTGTGTCGCGGACAAGGACTCCGACCCGAACATCGTAGGCTTCCAGACCGAGGATGAGATCATCGAGGCCCTCAGCGGCAACGAAGAGGAGTTCGTCCAGGAGATGGTAGACTTCGGCGCCCACTACTCAGAGATCGCCCGCAACGACCACAGTCTGTTCGTCGATGCCTTCCGCAACGGCCGGATCCCAGGCCTATAGGACCGATTAGACGCCGCCTCTCTCGCAAGACGTGGACAGAAAACGTAGAAAACCGGAGAGCTCGCTACAGATCAACCCTTCACTGACATTGACCCGAGCTACGTGGCGCATCACTCCGGTATAAGGAACTCTCCCGCTACGTAGTACCACAGAGCATCGAGCACCAAGAACGTCCCCACCAACAACACGACGATTGTGACCAAACGAACCATCCATGGGCCTATCTTTGCCCAAAGGGTTCGGACCAGGATCACGACACGCTCGCTCTCGCCGCACAGCGCAAAGGCGAGCACCAGGACCAGCGGGATGTGGCTAACCAATGTCCACGTCGAGTGGGCGGCGGCGACCGACCAGAAGAGATCTGCCCGTCCGGCGATAACCACGAGCGAGACGAAGGTAGGATCGGCGATCGCCGCGAGCGCGAAAAGCATCCCTGCGCCGGCAAGGGAGATCAGGCCTAGGCCGCGTGGGGCGCTGGGCTTTGGCGGACGCGAGCCCGGCCTCCGAGTTCGCACGATACCCCAGATCAGCAATCCCACTCCAAGGACGATCTGTAAAGCGGCCGACACCCGATCTTCCGTGGGGTCGTGGGGTAGAAGCATGCCCCAGTCGATACCTGAGATTCGCGGCCCGATAATGAGCGAGAGGGCCGTACCGAAGGCGATCGTGCCGAGGATAGAGAAACACCCGAAAGCCAAGAGGGCACGAGTGCGTGCCCCCGCCCCCAGGGCTCCGACGGCGAGCAGTGCCCCGGTGACGTCGAGGCTGGCCAGGCCGAGGGCGAACGCAGTTAACAGGAGTTTTGTCACCAGCCGATGGTACCCTCTTTACAGGCAAAGCCCCTTTTCACAGCGAGATGACCTGCTCGTACAGCCTGGACTCGTCCACGATGTTAGGGTATTTGCAACCATCAGGCGAGCCAGGTGGCAGGGCGGCGACTGATCAGGCTTGCTCCTTTTCCGTACCCTTTCCGACCTCAGCGGGAGAACGGAGCCACAACGAGACGTGGGTGGGCTGCATCGTTTCCCTTACCACGCCCACGAGATCGTCGCTCACAGCGTACTCCTACTATGACCGCAGCAATGCTGAATAAGGCGAACCAACGCCAGCGAGCGCTGGGCAGCCTGCCATCGGGGAACAGCAAATCGAGGAACACCACGAGACCGATGGCCGGGACCCAGACCCATGACCACAGCCAGATCGACGCTTCACCCCAAGGAAGAGATCCGGGCCGGGCCAACAGCGCGTAGATGGCGTACTCGGCACTGAAGTGAACCACCGCGAAGGAGAGCCCTATCGCGCAGAATAGCCACCCTATGAGGCTTTCACGGAGGCGGGGGCGACGACCGTACCAACCGTCGAGTAGCTCGCTGCGATCACCGTAGTCTCCAACCAGTAGTAGTTGGTGGGCACATCGGGGCGAACCAAGGCCAGTGTCAATAGCGAGAGGCTTAGAGCCGTCAGCGTGAGGGAGAGCACGGACAGCGACCAGGCGAGCCAAGCGGCGACACGGGGGCTCATCCCTCCGATTGCTCGCCCCTGTTCTCTCACCCCTGCCGTCACAACACTACTCTACAGTACGTCTCAGTTCAGGTACTTGGAACCATTTGTATCGCAATCGAGCCCTCGCCCACCGCCGAAGCCACCCGCTTGACCGACCCACATCTGACGTCCCTGGTCGCGAAGACGCCTGGAACGCTACGCTAGTCTCCAAGAGCATCGGCGGACGCTGTAGAGGCCATCGACGTAGCCCCTCTCGTCGCGCATGACCTCCTCTAGTATCCGCATTACCTGTGTATTATCGTCGCTCTGCCCTCTGAACGACCATTGTTGTGAAAACGCTCATGGACCGCAAAGATTCTTCACATATTGGAAGTCCAGACTACAACGCGGAGATCACACCACAAGGAGGAGCGTTGGCGACTTATCAGAGAAAGGAGACGGAATCTCCTGGACTCCTTGCGGCCTATATGGCGTGCATAGGCAAAGGCGGTTTGCCTTATGTA
>DATDKO010000483.1:0-3125 GCA_036519935.1 Rubrobacter sp.
GGCGAGTGCCGCGCCTATCAACGAGCTAGCCGCAAAAGGCACAGCACCCTAGTCAAGGACACCATAGCCCGCCTTCCCTACCTTCACTTCGTCACCCTGTCTATGGCCTTTACCAGGTCATTTATCATCTCTTCGGAGGCACCATCCCGTTCGGCCCGCTCCTCGACGAAATCCTTCAAGAGGACGGTGTTTATTCGCCTGATAGCCGAGAAGATGGCGTTGGTTTGCTGGACAATGTCGGCGTAGGTTACATCCCCCTCCTCGACCATCTTCTCGACTCCCCTGACATGGCCTTCCACGCTCTTGAGCCGGCGTATCACCTCGCTCCTGGTCTGCCTCTGCAACGCTTGCTCTACCTCCCTCTATCGTCGGATCTCCGCCAGTAGCTCCCTGACGACCGTGGCGTCGTGGAAGGGGATGTCCCCTTCAGGGAGGTGCTGGACCCTCTCGTGTCCCTTGCCGGCTACCACTACGACGTCACCGGCTCTCGCTGCCTCCAGCGCGCGCCGGATCGCCTTCCGCCTGTCGAGCTCGATGCTGGTGCGTGAGAGATCCGAGCCGGCCTCGACCTCTCTTGCTATCTTCTCAGGGTCCTCCGAGTAGGCGTCGTCCGTCGTAATGAGGCTCATGTCGGCGAGAAGCGAGGCCATCCGCCCCATCATGGGCCGCTTCGCACCATCCCTGTCTCCGGCCGCCCCGAACACACAGATGACTCGCCCCCTGCTACCGGCTACCCTCCTGGCCACCCGCAGGACAGCATCAAGCCCAACGTCGGTGTGGGCGTAGTCTACGACAACCTCGAACCCATACTCCCCGGCCGCCGCGACCCGCTCGAAGCGTCCAGGAACCTGCCCCATCCCCTGCACTGCATGGCTTACCGCCGTTTCTTCCGTCCCCACGGCGAGCGCGAGGGAGGCGGCCCCCGCGACGTTGAGCACGTTGTAAGGTCCGAGCAGCGGCGTCTCGAGCCCGAGGACGCCCTCGGAATGGTGGAGCGCGAAGTTCGTCCCGCTCCGGGTCGTCTCGACCTCGGCAATCCTGTAACCCGCGTTGGCCGTGCTCCCGAAGGTACTCACGTTTTCCAGCTCGCCGGCCAGCCGCCTTCCGTAGGCGTCCTCAGCGTTGGCGATCCTTGGGCCTTCCGTCATGTAGAAGACCTCGCGCTTGGCTGCGTAGTAGGCCTCCATGGAGCCGTGGAGATCCAGGTGGTCCCTGGTCAAGTTGGTGAAGATCGCCCCCTTGAAGCGCATCCCGGCGACGCGCTTTAAGGACACGCCGTGCGAGGAGACTTCCATAACGACCCTGCGGACGCCTGACCGGAGCATGGAGGCGAGCCTCCCTTGCACCTCTGTGGCCTCGGGCGTAGTCCGTACAGCGGGACGGATCTCGCCCCTAGAGATAGTCTCGGCGGTGGTCATGAGCCCGCACTCGCCCTCACCGGAGGCGCGAGCGAGGATCGCATATAGGACGTAGGAGGTCGTGGTCTTGCCGTTGGTGCCCGTAACGACGTAGACGTCCATACTCCGCGAAGGATCGCCATTGACCTCCCTGGCCAACACCGCCAGAGCACCCCGTGCGTCTGCCACGATCGCGGTCGGGACACCAGGAACGTCGCTCTCAGCCACAACGAGGACGGCCCCGCGACGGATGGCCTCAGAGGCGAACTCCGCCCCGTCGCGCTTGAAGCCGGGGATCGCGACGAAGGCGAAGCCAGGCTCGACGCAGCGGGAATCGTGCGTCACGCCCCCCACACCCCGCACGCCGGAAGGGATCTCCGTCCCGAGAACCCAAGTAAGCTTTGCCCGGTCAAGGATCACGGCCCTAGTGTAGCAAGAGCCATAACGAGAACCTCCCGTAGATTTTCTCAAGAGAACACAACACACCGAAATATGCCTGAAATACCGCTGAAACAGTGTTGAAACGGCGCCGAAACACGCCCTGGTTTTCCGAAGGCGGAAATGTGGTAAAAGAAAACACACGAAATAGGGCCAAAATACGGTGACTCACCATATATGGTGTGCTACCCTACGCGGGTCATTTTTTACAGGGATTTCACCATTGTGTCTATGTGTGTCAGGCTGCCGTCAGTTGGTGCACAGAGGTGCAGGAGAGGAGATAAATGGCGACCCAGAACTCCATGATGCTGGCGGAGCGGACTGACGAGCTCCTGAATCGGGGGCGAAGTCAGGGCTTTCTCAGCACAGAGGAGGTCGCCAATCTCTTGCAGGAGGGGGATCTCTCGGCAGCGGAGGTAGAGGAGTTCTACGCCACGCTGGAGGAAGAAGAGATAACCATCGTGGATGGTGAGGCGTCCGAGAACGGGGGGAGCCGGACTACGGTTGCTACCGCTGTCCATATCACTGAGACTCCTGCGGTCCAGATCGCCCACGCCGTAGCCACGGGGGATTCCATCAGGATGTACCTCGCTGAGATAGGAAGGGTGCCCCTCCTTACCCACGCTGACGAGATAAGGCTCGCCAAGGGTATTGCCAGAGGGTGTAAGAGATCCAAGGACCGTCTCGTCGAGGCCAACCTGAGGCTCGTGGTCTCCATCGCCAAGAAGTATCGCAACCGAGGCGTTTCGTTTCTCGACCTCATCCAGGAGGGCAACCTCGGGCTCATAAGGGCGGCCGAGAAGTTCGACCACTCCAAAGGCTACAAGTTCTCGACGTATGCCACATGGTGGATAAGGCAGGCCATAACCCGCGCCATCGCCGACAAGGGGCGGACCATCCGCATCCCCGTTCACATGGTCGAGAAGGTCAACAAGTACCATAGGACCCACAGGCGCATGATCCAGACCCTCGGGCGCGAGCCTGCCGAGGAGGAGATCGCACGCGAGCTAGGCGTTTTCGTCGCCGAGATTCAGAGGCTGCAGGAGATCAGCCAGCGTTCCATAAGCCTCGCCACCCCCATCGGGGACGACGACTCCTCCGAGCTCGGCGACTTCCTGGAGGACGCCGGCTCCGTGACCCCCACGGACGCCGTCTCGGAATCGCTGCTCAAGGCACATCTCAGGGAGGCGCTCGACGAGTTGCCCGAGAGGGAGCGCCAGATTATCGAGCTCCGGTTCGGGATGAAGGACGACCGCCCGCGCACGCTCGAAGAGGTCGGCCGCGAGTTCG
>DATDKO010000484.1:0-6410 GCA_036519935.1 Rubrobacter sp.
CTGTCACCAGGCACGCGAATGGACGCGGCTCGGCTCGGACGGCCCTCCCCTGGTTCTCAGCGTCAACGTGTCCGTGAAGCAGTTCCAGCATCCAGACTTCGTGGGTGCGGTCGAGAAGATCTTGCGGGACACGGGTCTGGAGCCGTCCCGCCTCCAGCTGGAGATCACGGAGACCGTGGTTACCGAGAATCTGGAGTATGCGGCGGGGCTGCTCAAGGATCTGAAGCGACTCGGTGTGCAGCTGGCTATCGACGACTTCGGCCAGGGCAATTCCTCGCTTGGCGCACTCAGGACGTTCCCGCTCGATAACCTCAAGATCGACAAGTCGTTCGTAGCGGGATTGGGGAAGAACGCCCAGGACACCTCTATCGTGCAACTGGTTATGGACCTGGCTCACACCCTGGACATGGAGGCTACCGCGGAGGGAGTAGAGAGCGCTGAGCAACTCATCCTGCTCGAGCAGATGGGATGCGACCTGGCACAGGGATACTACTTCGCGAAACCTCTCGCGGTCGAGGCGGCAGCGGACCTGTTCGCCGACTCTCCACAATGGTTGGTTCGTCGGCGTGATCCGCTGGACCGTTGGCAGCCCGGCTCGTTTCTCGACGCCAGGCACTTACCCGAATCGTGATCCTGGCCATACACTTTCGGCCCTCTAAGGAGGATCACGCGTGAGCAGAGGTGAACCCGCACGCAGACTGCTTGGCTGGTGCTTCCTGCTCGCCGCCGGTCAGCACAGCATCTATCCTGTAACAGCCTAAAGGTCGGCTATGCGGGAGTCCACGGCACCTGATCCGGGAGATACTCGCCGCGCGGGCAGACTCTCCCCGGATTTCTGGAAGTTCCTCGTGGGGCAGACGGTTTCGAGCCTCGGTAGCTCCTTCACCGTGTTCGCCCTACCGTTGCTGGTCTTCAAGCTTACTGGCTCGGCCTTGAGCCTGGCGTACGTCACCGCCGCTGAATACTTGCCATATCTGTTATTTGGTCTCATCATAGGCGCGGGCGTCGACCGGCTGGATCGCAGACGGCTTATGATCTTCGTCGACACGGTTCAGGCCCTCGTCATCTTCTCTATCCCATTGCTGGCCATGCTGGATCTGCTGTCTTTGTGGTGGGTGTACGCGGTGGGGTTCGTCAGCTCGACGCTGTGGGTCTGTTTCAACACCGCCGAGTTCGCGGCCTTGCCAAGCCTGGTCAGCAAGGATGACCTCGTGGCGGCCAACGGGCGCCTCCAGGCAAGCTACTCTGCGGCGACGGTGGCGGGCCCGTTGCTGGCGGGCCTGCTGATGGCTCTGGTGCCGGTGTATACGGTGCTGGTCCTCGACGCCTTCTCATTCCTGGTCTCTGTCCTGTGCTTGACGCTCATCAGGTCGAGTTTCAACACCGACGGCCCGGGGCGGCGGGAATCCGGGAGCCTGCGACGGGATATTGGCGAGGGACTGGGCTGCGTACTGAGTCATCCGGTACTGCGCAGCGTAGCCATCATGATGGCCCTGGTGAACTGCGTGGGGTTCACCGTCTACGCCCAACTCGTTCTCTTCGCTAAAGAGCGTTTGGGAGCCACGGACAGCCAGGTAGGCTTCCTCTACGCGGCCGGGAGCGTGGGGATGATCGCGCTGGCCCTTGCGGCAGACCCGCTGCGCAGGCGCCTGCCGTTCAGCAAGGTGGCGTTGGGTACCCTGATGCTCGGGGGGGTTGCTATCGTTGCGCTCGCGTCGACGCGGTGGTACTGGGGCGCCCTGGTGCTCTGGGCGTTGATCTGGGGGCTCGTGATCCTGGTCCAGATAAACAGCAACAGCCTCTGGCAGACGATCGTACCGGATCGGTTACTGGGTAGGGTGCAGGGCGTGATCTCGGTGCTGTCGTGGTCGGCTATACCTCTGGGTGCCTTCGTCGGCGGCGTGGCGATCGAGCAGACGCAGCAGGTGGCTTTGGTGTACGGGGTGATCGGCGCGGCGATCTTTCTTATCGGCCTTCTCTTTTCCTTCACGGCCCTGGGCCGCGCCGAGCAATACCTGCCGGCGCAGCAGCCGACAGAGCGTTGAGACCCGACGGAACGTTAACGGCTTCAGTGGCGTTAGCGTCAACCACGAGGTGTAAAGTATGCCAGTATGTCGAAATCGGCTGTGACCAGCCCCAATTCGGGGTCCTCGTAGGTAACCGTTCCGCTGCACCGCTTCAGATCGCTCTGAAGTCCCGTCTTATCACCCCTGCCGAGGGAGTCGATCACCGTTTCTTTCACCCGCTTTCCGGTCGTCGGGTCCTTATACGTGTACGTAACCGTATCCTTCACGGGATGGATGTTGCTCGTGCTCCCGATTATGTGGCCAGCGACCCCTTCTCCATTTATAACGAACGTGAATTGTTCGCCGTCCTCCTCGCAGGAGGCCGGAATCAGCAGACGATTGTTGTTGAGCGGATCTGCACCGGCCGTGCCGACGTAACCAGCCAGAAGTAACGCGCACGAAACGAGCACGAGCGGAAGCGATCTCCCCACTTTACCCTCCTTGACGTTGAAGTACCTCATGAATATTAGCGGACGCAGCGATCACGCGCATCGCGAATCCTCTCTCGGCCCTCGTCGGTCCTACTAGGTGCCGTACTTCCCGGCCATTTGCGGCGGCCTAGTCCGGTATGCTGGCGACGGCCCTCTCTATCTCCTCCTCGGAGTGCTCGAGGTCGACGAGTTCTCCGGCTAAATACTGCTCGTAGGCCGCGAGGTCGAAGTGGCTGTGGCCGCAGAGGTTGAAGAGTATGATCCGCCTCTCGCCAGCCTCCCGGGCTTCGAGCGCGAGGTCTATGGCAGCCCTTATGGCGTGCGCGACCTCCGGCGCGGCTCTTCTCTCCTCTTTTCGTTTTACCTGCAAATCTAGAGAAAAAGTAAGTAGACTCGACGAGACTCGAACTCGTGACCTCCGCCATGCGAAGGCGCTACAAGCCTTCCAGATGTGTCCTAGCGCGTCCAGTTCTGTGGCTTAAATACGCTGATTTCGGACGATCATAGGCTTCTGCGCTCCGGCTGTGTTCGGCTCAGTCTTGCTGCGGTTGCTGCACAAGAGTCCCGCTAGGAGTCTGGATTCTCATCTCCAGTTCGGGTTTTTTCCTGCAAAACAACCATTTTTTGAAGGTGGAGCCGAGGGGATTCGAACCCCTGACCTCCGCCGTGCAAAGGCGGCGCTCTCCCGACTGAGCTACGGCCCCGATCCAGCCTGGTGGGGCGAGTTTACCGCAGTTGCGCGGAGAGGACTAAGAGGGTTCGCATTCGGCGGTCGTGCATGATCTCGTACTCGCAGAAGGCGGGCCCGTGAGAGAGTCGGTGGCTTGTTGCCTTGACAGAAGGACTACGTGAGATATGAATAGAGTAGCCGGTGCCCACGCTTCTCCTTTCCCTTTCCCCATTACCCCTGAAAGGCGGGCACCGGCTTCCTGACGTACGCGCAGCTTACCATCCTGGGTCACCGATTCCGCCCCTCTTTCAGAAGAGTTAACGGAACTTAACGGCGGGTAAGATCCGGATTCGCTGTGCCGACCTTCCACCCATCGTGCCCGGCGATGGCGAGGCTCCCCTCGGGGCGCGAAGGACGGTACAATAGATGTGATGTGAGATCAGTGAACCGAGAGGTGGGATAGGATGGCTCTCTACGAGTACAAGTGCGCAGGCTGCGAGGATCGCTTCGACTTGATGCGCCCGATGAGCAACGCGGACGAGCCCGCGGAGTGTCCTGAGTGCGGCTCGACGGAATCGCGGCGTGTGATCTCCAACTTCGCCTCCATAACCCCGGGAGCGTCGGCCCTCTCGACGAACCCCGTGATGGACGCCAGGATGGCCGGTGGTGGCGGTTGCTGCGGCGGGGGCTGCGGCTGCGGCTAGCGGAAGGTTGGCCGGAGAGGCGCCGGAGGGGTCGTTGCCGGACCTGGCCCTCAAGGGCATAGAGGAGTTCAACAGGGGCGAGTTCTACGAGTGCCACGAGTATCTCGAAGAGGCCTGGATGCAGGAGTCGAGGCGCGTCCGTTTCCTCTACCAGGGCATCCTTCAGGTCGGCGTGGGTTTCTACCACCTCCAGAACGGCAACTGGCGCGGGGCCACGGGACTCTTGCGGAACGGCGCTGATCGCCTGAGAGAGTTCGAACCTGTGACCCTCGGCGTCGACGTGGCGAAGCTCGTCCGTGAGAGCGAGCGATGCTTGCGAGAGTTGGAAGCGCTCGGGCGCGAGCGAATAGACGAGTTCGACCGGTCGGGGGTGCCGAAGGTAGAGTGGGCCCAGTAGGGAGCAGATCTGTTAGTATGCATGCTCGCCGGATAGAGCCGGTTGCACGATAGACTCGGGAATAGAGCACGAACGATGCCAACAAGGGACTTTTACACCCTCCCAGAGGCGGCGCAGATCCTCGAGGCTCCCCAGCGTAGTCTCCTGAAGAGTCTCGAGACTGGAGAGATAGAAGGCGAACGAGATCCGCAGAGCGGTCGGTGGAAGATCCCGAAGCAAGCCGTAGACGAACGGTTATCCGCCGACCTGTCACCCGAGGACACTGCAGAAGAGTTTCAAGGACAATGTGCCGAGATGCTTCGGGACCTCGTAGGCGAGATGGGTGATCTTCACAGACACGTAGGACACCTGAGGAGCCGCCTGGACCGCGCCCGACGAACCGAGAGAGAAGAGAGGGAGAATCTGCTGGCCGAGCTAGAGCAGGAGCGGGAGGGACACCGTCGAGAACGCGAACGTGCCAGCCGGCTGCGCGAAGAAGCGAGTAGGTTGCGAGAGGAACTGGAGAGAGCCAAGGGGTCCTGGCGAAGGCTCTTTAGTGGGCAAGATTGAGGCACTCGTTCGGCCTTGCTGTGGTGGGGCGGAGGAAGAACGTTGCTCCCGTCCTCCGAGCCTGATCGTCGATGTGCTCATCGAACGAAAGCTAGCGACTCCGGGGAGTTGCGTTGCTCATTCTTCGTAGAGGATCTCACCCCGAGAGAGGCGACGGGCGATATCGTAGGTCTGTCCCTGGGAACGCATGGTGGGAGAGTGGGCTGCCAGGTAACGCGCGGCAGCAACCAGCACATGCACGCCTACCGTGGTGTCACGCAAACGGGCATACTGCCTGAAGGCAGCTTCGATGGCCTGTATCGTATGGAAGTTACGGTCCTCCCTGAGGAGCAGGCCGCCCATCACGGCCAGGAGCCGGTCGGCGTCTCCCCCACTGTAGAGGTAGTTGGCGACCAGTGCCCCCGCTGCGTCTACCTTCTGCCTTTCATCGAGCAGCGTTGAAAGTTCGGCCAGCAAGTCTTCTGGCGCCGCTTCCGAACCGTTGGGCTCTGGCACACGTGAGGGCGGGACGTTGAGGAAGCGGTCGAGGTGTACGCTCATCGCGGCGTCGAAGACGCCTCTTAGTAGCTCCGAAGTGGGAGCCCGCCGCATCCCCTCGTGGACGGCGTTGGAGAAGGTGAAGGTGTGCAGGGAGGTATCCCAGTCACCGAACTCGTTCGTGGTTGGGAAGCGCGCTATGCGCAGTGCAGCGGCGTAAGTCACCGCCCCGGCCAGGTCCTCTTCGGTGGCGCCCTCCCGCAGCGCTTCGAGTAGCGCCTCGGCGATGGCTCCCCCATCCTCTCCAAGCAGCACGGTGGCGAGTTCCTCGCGGCCCTCCCACCTTCCCCGCCGATCCCGGCCGCTCTTCAGTGCAGCCGGCAGCTGCTCGAAGGCGGCCTCGAGTATCTCTACCAGATCCACGGGGTTGCGCCAGGAGTTCGACTCCTCCATGCGCCTCGCACCCACATATCCTTCGGCCAGGCTAGAGAGGACTACCTCTGCATGCGACCATCCAGCGATGTCGAGTGCTTCTAGTGCCTTGTTGGTGAAGTCCAGGACGTGCCCGCTATCCAGGTAGCGATGGTCAGTGGCGGCAGAGAAGAGCAGATCTGCCATCTGAGCGGGATCTGCCCCGGTCCGCACCGCAGAGACGATGCAGCGCTCGGCCCCTTCTGAGTCGCGCACCTCGACGAACCGTCTGAACCAGACCTTGAGGGTGGCCAGGTCCACCGTCTCGGTCGGTAGTGGACGCAGGGAGAAACGTGGCGGCTCCCCGGCGGAGTCACGTGAGACGGCGGAGAGCCCGTGGTAGAGGGCCCGTGGTCGATCCTGGGGAGCCAGGTGAGGCAAAAGGTTCATCATGCAGGTGTGCATGGTCAGTCCTTGCCCCCATCCTGCTCGCCGGTATCTGCTGCCAAACTCCAGCCCAACGCGGAAAGGTTCGGCGGGATCTTCCCCGCTGCCCAGCAACCCGATGGCCGACTTGGACACGACCAACGAGATGTTGCGCTCCAACCCATCCCTCAGGCGTTGGCGCAGGTACGCCGGACGGTCCTCCCGCGGCGAGAGATCAACCCATACCTCGTTGTCTCTAATCTCCACCGGAAAGACGCG
>DATDKO010000485.1:0-2060 GCA_036519935.1 Rubrobacter sp.
GGCCTCCGATCAGAAAGACGCCGCGCCAGCTTCGGCGACCTCCTGATCCTGCTCCACGGTGCCAGTGCTCACCCCGATGGCGCCCACTATCTCGCCTTCTCGCACGAGGGGGATGCCCCCGGGGAATACGACTAGGCGCCCGCCGTGGGCGTCGCTCAGGCCGAAGATGGGACCGCCGGGCCGCGTATCCTCTTGCAGGTGCGCCGTCTCCTGCTGGAAGGCTATGGCGGTGTAGGCTTTGTTGATCGAGATCGTGATGCTGCCGACGAACGCCCCGTCCATCCTGACATGCGCCTTGAGGTTGCCACCGGCGTCCACCACCGCGATGTCCATCGGCTGCCCGATCTCCTCGGCCTTCCGCTCGGCGGCGTCGATGACCCGCCGCGCCTCCTCCAGCGTTATGGTCTCCTTCGTCTTCGCGGCTTCCGCCATAATCTCCCTTTCCCGTCGCTCTCTGTCTATATGCTCGTTCTAGAGCCCTTGCGCCGTGACCTCGCCCAACATACGCTGGCACGATTTCAGACACACGGCTCTATCCTCTTGATCTCTTGTGGTACCCAGCCGACGCTAGTCCAATACCTGCGTAGATACGTCTCTTTAACCGTGCCCCTCGACCGCTACTCGCACTGGATACCCTCCATGGGAAGGCACACCGCCGAGGGTATGGACGAGGTCTTGGGGTAGTGACGCCGGTTACCGGCGAGTTCAAAGCGACGCAGGAGACGTGCGTGGTCCGTTCCGAGTCTACCGTGGCAGTGAAGCATTCAGGATCCCGTAAATCGATCCAACACCACAACATGCAGGAGTCGGTTATCGAGTGTGGCTGCCTTAAGGATTGAGCCTTTGGGGTTTGAGGCGGCGTTATATGCACGATTCTGTATGCAGACTTCCGTAACTTCTTTACTTCTATGAGCTTGCGTGAATAGAGGCCGCTCCGCGCTTAGACTGAGGCCGAAGATGTGCCGACGCGTGGGGCGGGGCGAGGCTGACTCAGCCTTTCCGCGAGGAACTCCTCCCAGCTCCGGTGTCCCACAGCTCGCTCGGAAGCCAGGTTGGCGCCGGCACGGAACGCGCGGGCTGCTTCGCCCGGCAGCCAGACCGGCACGATCGGCCGGCGCCGCCGCTTACTGACCCGAAGGTAGCCGCGCAGCAGCTCGGCAGCGCCGTACACCCGCGGTCCGCCCATGTCCGGCACCATGCCGGCAGGCTCCCCTAGCGCGAGTTCGACCAGCCGGGCCGCCACCTCGTCGGCGTCGACCGGTTGGATCCGGAAGCCGGCCGGAATCGGCACCACCGGCAGCTTCGCCAGTGCCTGGGCCACCATCAGTATCAGGTCGTGGAACTGGGTAGAGCGTAGCGTCGTCCACGGCAGGCCAGAGCCTTCGACCACCTTCTCCGCGGCTCGCTTTCCCGCGAAGTAGCCAAACATGTTGCGGTCGACCCCGCTAACGACCGGGATCCGTTCGGCGCCCACGACCGAGATGTACACCAGGTGCTGGACACCGGCCTGCGACGCCGCCCGTACCAGGTTGCGGGCCTTATCCTCGTCGCCCTTGGCGGTCCCTGCGAGGTGCACGATAGTCTCGACGCCGTCCACCGCTGCCTCGATCCTCTCGCCGGTGGCCAGATCACCGGTCGTGAACTCGATGCCGTGCTCTACCTCGTGGCTGCGCCGACTGAGTACCCGCACGTTACGGCCGGTGTCCCGCAGGCGCCGGACGACGTGGCGTCCGAGCGCGCCGGTGCCACCAGTGACCAGGATGGGTGATGTCATGGTTCCTCCTGACATTATTGCTCTCCTCCAGGGGTCTTCTTGGGGTGTCTTTGCTGAACCGATCTTGACCTCCTTCTAACATTAGGGGAGTGAGTACCCACTTACCTACATGAAGATATAGTAAGCGTGCACTCACTCACTGTCAAGTGAAAGGAGCTAGTTCTTGGAGACACGCGAGAGGATTGTGGAAGCTGCCGAGAGGGTAGTGCGCGAGAGGGGGCTTGCGAGAACCACCACCAAGGAGATCGCTCGCGCTGCCGGCTACTCCGAGGGAACCCTCTACAAG
>DATDKO010000486.1:0-11267 GCA_036519935.1 Rubrobacter sp.
TGGGTATACATCTGGTTGTTCTTTTCTGGATCGAGTTTGGTCAACGTACGGAGGATAATCGTGGAACAGATGCTAGGCGGAACAAAGATCACCTTCCTGGGGCACGCGACGTTCAGGTTCGTGACGGCGGGCGGCGGGCAGATCATCATAGATCCCTTCCTCAGGGAGAATCCCCAGACCCCGGACGACATGAAGCAGGTCGATGATCTGGACACCATCCTGATAACCCACGGCCACTTCGACCACTTCTCGGACGTAGAGTCTCTCGCGGGGCAGACTGGCGCAGCGACGGTCTCCAACTTCGAGATCTTCTCCTATCTGCAAAGGGAGGGGATCGAGAACGCCATACCGATCCAGAAGGGTGGCACGATCGAGGTCGGCAGCCTCAAGGTAACCGCGACCAACGCCTTCCACTCTTCGAGCATACAACTCGACGACGGCAGTTACATCTACGGTGGCGAGCCGATGGGCTACGTCATCGAGTTCGAGAGCGGCTTCAAGCTCTACCACGCTGGGGACACGTGCGTCTTCGGCGACATGCGCCTGATCGGCGAGATTTACAACCCCGACCTCGCGCTGCTGCCGATCGGCAATCAGGTGGTCATGAGCCCGCTCGAGGCGGCCCACGCGGCCAGGCTCCTCGACGTAGAGCACGTCGTCCCGATACACTACGGGACCTTTCCGTTCGTGCCAGGCACCCCCGAGGAGTTCCAGGAGCACGCCTCCGCCCTCGTCCCTGACCTCAAGGTCCACGTGATGAAACCTGGTGACGACTTGTCGTCTTAACGATCAGCGGTTGACGATCAGCTTTCAGCCCCGGCATACCCGAGCCGGGGCTATATCATTGCCGAGAGCGCGATGAGTACCACGGCGCGACAAACCTCCCCTGTAGTTCCGACTACATCACCACCGATCCCACCAAACTTCGCTGCGGAGATCCTTAGGGCACCAAGCGCGACCAGGGGTGCCGCGAGGATGGCGAGCGGCGCGAGGGTGACGCTCGCCAGAAGGAATGGCAGCGGCGCGAGCAACGCAACGACGACGGCGGGAGTACGGTGTGGCCCGGAAAGCGCTCGTACAAAGGGTACGGAGGATGAACGTGGATCTGCGGGCTCGCCGAATGCCAGCATGAGGAGCATCGCCGACCGGGCCGCGACCTCACCGGCTAACAGGGCGAGCGCGGCACGACCTGGAGAAGCGGCGCACAGCCCAGCGAGGGCGCCTACGGTAGGAGCGTAGACCAGGAAGAGCGCGCCTAGACCGCCGATGCCGACGCGGGTGTCCTGGAGCACTTCGCGGCGCCGGTCCGGGCTCCCGTGGGCCATAATCGCGTCACCGACGTCGAGGACACCGTCGACGTGGTGCAGACCGGCGGCGAGAAGCACGGCCCCGAGCGCGAGCGTGGCGGCTACACCAGGAGGTACCAGGTGGGCCGCCAGTAGCAGCCCGGCTCCAGGCAATCCCGTAACCAGACCTACGAGGGGCAACAGGCGGACCTCACGCGCGGCCTCTTCCAGCGAGGCCCCGCGAACCGGAAAGACCGTGAAAAAGGAGAGGAGATCCTTCAACTACTTGATCCTGATGCCTACCCCGGCGACGCAGAGGTGGACCTCCTCAGCCGCCTCGGCCGCCCGCTGGTTGACCAGCCCGAGCACGTCACGGAACCTCCTCCCCGCCTCGCTCTCAGGCACGACCCCGAGTCCGACCTCGTCGCTCACCAGAAAGAAAGGCACGTTGAGATCCCCTGCCCGAGCCAGGAACCGGTCGAATTCGGCGAGCGCCGGCTCTTCCTTGGCCGAAACCCACAGGGTGAGGGAGTCGAGCAGAACCGCTTCCCACCGCTCCGCCGCCCTCAGGACTTCGTGGAGGCCGCCGATCTCCAGCGTACCCCACCCACAAGGCCTGCGCTCCCTGTGGAGATCTATGCGCCGCTGCAGGTCCTCGTCCCCATCCTCAATGGCCGTAGCCACATAGAGGACACGCTCGACTCCCATTGAGGTTGTTAGTCGCTCGGCGAAAGCGCTCTTCCCGCTGCGGGCGCCGCCCAGGATGAGGGCGCGAACTGCTACAGCTCCTCCTTGATCGCCGCGACAAGCCGCCCGTTCTCCTCGGCGCTCCTGACCGCGACGCGGAAGTACTCAGGTCCGAGTCCATAGAAAGGCCCGCACCCCCGCACGAGCACACCCCTCCTGGCGAGCCGTCCCGGGAGTCCATCGGACCCACGGACGAGCAGGAAGTTCGCGGCCCCGGGGAAAGGTCGCAGGCCGGGGAGGGCATCGAGCGTCCCGAAGAGGTCTTCGCGTAGGCGGGCCACCTCGGCTATCGAAGCTTCGGCGAAGCCCCTGTCTCTGACGGCGGCGATCCCCGCGGCAGTGGCGACGGCGTTCACCGGCCACGAAGGCTGCAGCGCCTGGACGCGCCCGGCGTCGTCGCAGACGAGACAGCCGAGCCGCAGGCCGGGTATCGCGAAGAACTTGGTGAAGGACCGCGCAACCCAGAGCCCCCGGTCGACCATATCTGTGACGCTGATCTCTGGAACGAAGTCGGCGAAGGCCTCATCGACCACGAGAACTGCGCCGGCTTCCTCTACACGGGCCGCCACCTCGAGGACTTCGTCGCGGCCGAGCATGTCTCCCGTAGGGTTGTTCGGGTTGCAGAGGAACACCACAGAGACATCTTCGAGGTCTCTGTACGAGGTGGGATCCCACCCGAAATCCTCCTCGCGCCTCCTGGCTACCCTGCGGACAGGCTCCATGCCTGAGGCCCGGGCCGCCGCCGCGTACTCCGAGAAGGTGGGCTCGAAGACGAGCGCCCTTCCGTCCGTTGCTGCCGCCCTGGCTGCGAGGAACAGGGCCTCCGCGCCGCCGTTGGTCGGCACTACCATCTCGGCACCGACGCCGAGGTAAGCGGCCAGGGCCTCGCGCAACCCGGTATATTCCAGGTCGGGGTAGCGGCCTGAATCCTCGTAGAGGGCCCGCCGGGCGGCTTCCAGAGCGTTACGCGGCGCGCCGAGGGGGTTTATGTTCTGGCTGAAGTCGAGCAACTCCCCGGCACGGATGTCGAGGGACCGCGAGACGAGGTCGCCGTGGGCACCGTGGTGACGGTCGCCCGGGTGCTGCGCCCAGCCCCTAACCACGAAACACCCTCTCCGCCAGAAACAGCAGGATTCCGGCCAACACACAGCAGCGGCGCATCAGGCGCACCGCGAACCCGATATCGTCAGGAGCGGGAAGGCGTCTATCGCCGAGTATCGGTCCTTCCCGCAGCACCCCGCCGTAAGTGTTGGCGCCGCCGAGCCTGACACCGAGGGCGCCGGCAAATGCGGCCTCGGCCATCCCAGCGTTGGGGCTGACGGTTAGTGGGCCGTAGCGAAGGGCGGTCAGGAGCGTGCGAATAGGATGCTCTGAGATGGCCACGGTGGAGAGCATCGTAAGCCTCGCCGGCGCCAGGTTGGCGAGATCGTCCAGACGGGCAGAGGCCCATCCGAGGTCTTCGTAGGGAGGTTGCCTGTAGCCAACCATCGAGTCCAGCGTGTTCACAGCCTTGTATGCCAGCGCGCCTGGCGCGCCGAAGAGCACGCCGAAGAGCATGGGGGCCACAACACCGTCGCTCGTGTTCTCTGCCACCGATTCCACGGCGGCCCTGCAGATCTCGGATTCCGACAGGCCGCCCGTATCTCGCCCGACGAGGTGACCCACCTGCGTTCGCGCTCTTTCGAGCCGTCCTTCGCGCAGCCCCATCTCGACGTCCCCTGCGGCCTCACCGAGGCCGCGCATAGAGAGCGTGGTGAAGATCAAGGCCGTCCCGATCATCCACCTTGGCTTGCAGGGCACGACGCCCAGGATCTTCCGCGTGGAGACGAATACCAGCGAAGGGAATGAGAGGGCGAGCACGATGCCAGCGAGGAGCCTGGATCGCGGGCTCTCCATTCTCAGCGTCGTCTTCTCGAAAGCCGAGATCACAAGCCCCATCAGGACGGTCGGGTGTATGGTCTCTGGAGGCTCGCCGAGCACAGCATCGAGGAGCAACGCTGCAGCGACCTGTCCCCCTCTTTGCGGGCTCATTCCCTGCGTGACGCCCCTCGGGACTTCTCATCGTCCGAGAGGGCAGGACGGCCGCGGAGCGCCCCGACCATCCCGCCAGCCGTTCCGAGGAGGACGGCGCGCAGGACGAAGTTGGCCATAGATCGACCGAGGTCCCGCAGACTGGGTGGTTGCAGGGTCGCCTCGACCTCTGCAACCTGCGCCGGTGGCGGGAGATCCCTGACCTTCTCGGGGGAGGCCCCGCGCTCTTTACGTTCCTGCCGGATCTCCATACGAACCTCGTTTACGTAGGAGACGACCTTGGGGGCGGCCTCACGGGCGTAGTCGCGGGCGGTCCCTGCGAGCAATGTAGCCTGCAAGGCGGTCGTCAGAAACAGTGTGATCCCCACCATGACGGCGACCACCGTCGCTGCCAGGGCGCCGTCGCGTACCAGCAGTGATCTGTAGGGCACCCCTGGGTCGAGGCGCGTGGGGCGTACCCTGAGGGCCGCAAGTATGGCCAGGAACAGGAACAGAGCGAGGGCCAGCCGCGTCCTGTACTGCGCTATCGCGGCAAGGACCCAACCAGGCGTATCGGCGGGGTCCACAAAGAGGAAATACAGATCCGAGGCGAGCGCGACGAGCACCCCCGCGAGTCCGTAGAAGTAACCCGTCCTGATCGGTCCCGAAACTCTCTCTGGGTAACCGTACATACAGGGGAGGATACAGCATCCCTCAGGGACGCTCTGTGATCTAGAATCCCACGCCTGTCAGGGGTCGTGCTCCCGCGCGGCCGAACGCCCCTTGAGGAGAAAATACAGACCGGCGAGCACGACCGCGCCTCCTACAATCGTCAGCAGGCCTGGTCTCTCGGAGAGGACGAACCAGGCCAGAAGCGCAGCGACGACGGGCTCGGCCAGGATGGTGCCCGAGATGATGGAGGCCTGCACGTAGCGCAGGGCCCAGTTGAAGACCGTATGGCCCATAAGCTGGGGCCCTGCGGTGATCGCCGCCAGCCAGAACCAGGTCTCTCCGGAGTAACCCCATAGACGGACCTCGAAGCCGAGGGCGACGGGCAGCAACGTCGTCGCAGCTGCCGAGTACACTATTATGGAATACGGGAGCACACCGACGCCCCCTGTGGTGCGGGAGGAGCGACCGATCAGGACGTACACAGCCACCGTCACGGCCCCGACGAGGGCGAGCACGTTCCCCAACACGGCGGCCGATCCTACGGTCCTGTCGAAGGCTATGACGGCCGTGCCCGCTATGGCGACCACGATGCCAAGGAACGATTGCGGAGTCGTGCGCTCTCCGAAGAGAAAGTATGCGAGGACAGCCACGAAGACGGGCTGGGTGGACACGAGGACGACGCTCGCGGCCACGCTCGTATAGTCGAGCGAGGAGATCCAGAATCCGAAATGGGCCCCGAGCGCCACTCCTGAGGCTATCCCCACGTAGAGTGCACGGCCCTTGGGGAACCTGTCCTTCCTGACGAGCGCCAGCGGCAGGAGCACAGCGGCCCCAAGTGCACACCTCCAGAACGCTATGGCAATGGCAGGGGCTTCCGCCAGCCGGATAAAGATGGCGGACGCCGATACTGCGAGCACTCCTACGGCTACGGCCGGGAGAGCAACCCTACCCCATGCCTTATCCTGTACCAGACCAGAGCCCCACTTTCCCTGACGAACTGCCCTCTACGGGACCACTTCTTCCGCCACATCGGGCTACTATACACGGGCTCCGCCACAGCGAGCAGGCCAACCCTGCCAAAGGAGGAGACCGTCCTGACGCAGTGCAATGGGTCCGTCACCACGAGGACCTCGCCGATGGCTCTATTGTGCGCGATCTCAGCCACCCTCACGGCGGATTCCCAGGTGCTCCTGGCCGTATCCTCGCACAGGATCGCCGCCTCAGGTACACCCATCTCCCGCAGGATGCCCGACATTACGATAGCCTCACCGGGGGGATGGGTGCCTTCGCCGCCGGTCGGTACGAGGAGATCAGCCAGACCCCGTACGTACAACTCGCCCGCGTGACGCGTCCTGACCTCCAGCGTAGGGCTCGGTCTCCCACCTGGCAGGACCTGCGCCCCGAGAACCACGACGACCCGGGGTCTGACTCTCATGCCGTCAGGGGCTGGGGTCGATGGCCGGCCCAAGTACACCCTCAGGAGGTCAGCTAGCTGCCCCAGGATGCCTCCCCGAAACGGTGCCTTCAACGCCGGGCCTCGCGCCTTGCCAGTTCCAGATCCCCTGGCGAGTTGATGTTCATCAGCAGGTGGCCGGGAGGCCCGAATCGCCGTAACTCTTCCCCGACGTACTCGACCTCGTCAACCCCTTCCAGGAACCCGTGCACGGCCCGCGCCCCGCCGTCGAGCGCCGTCCCGAGACGTGGCAGCAGCGTCCTGGCGTAGGCGGCGCAAAGCGGGTGGATTCTGCCCCGGTATCGCGGGACCACAGCAAGAACGCCGCTCCTCGCGAGACGCCCAAGCAGGTAACCTACTATGCTCTGCGTCACGAAGGGCATGTCGCCAGCTGCGATAAAGGTTAGTGCGTAGCGAGCGGAGGAGAGGCCGGCCTCGATGCCGGCCAGTGGTCCGAGCCCGCCAGGGCGCTCGCCGGCAATGTATCTGACTCCTTCGAGCCTGACACCGCCACCTCCGACTACGAGCACCTCCTTGCAGCAGCCTGTGAGCGCGTCTCTGACACGTTCGATCAGGGGCACCCCCTCGACCTCGAGGGATAGCTTCTCGAGTCCCATCCTGCGGCTGGCGCCGCCGGCCAGGATTATGCCCGAGGCCGGACGGCTCAGGAGACCGCCCTGACGGTCGCTCCCTCTCTCAAGCTGAGGATCTTTTGGCGGAGCATCCTGACGCGGTCCATGCTGCCAAGGCTACTCGTGCGGCGGGCCAGGCGTTTTGCGAGGGCTAGGTCAACGGCGGCGGAGTGCAGTTTGCGGACCCTGAACCATGTGCGCAGCCTTCCCGTAAAGATTAGCCTAAGGTAGTAGCCCGTCCTTCGGAAGTAGCTGGGGAGTATGGTGTATTCTTGCGAGGTTATCGTCCCGGCCTGGACCTCATCCCTGAGTTCGTCACGGATAGCGCGCCGCTCGATGGCGAGCCACACGAAAATGATCACGATGTAAACGAGGATTACGCAGAACAACACCAGGTAGCCCACAGGCCCGAACACCGTGGCCGTAAAGTTGAAGGCCGCGTGCAACAGTATCGCCCCAAAGAGGCCGAGGACGGGCAAGATGACCTTGAGAACCCCGTTGTCCACCAAGGGGATGAGGCCGATACCGATCCCCGTAAGCGAGGTGAAAGACGCGTGGGCGAAACCGCCGAAGATCCTGCGTACGATATACGTCTCCGGACCGAATTGTAGACCGTAGAGCAGGTCCTCGGCGATGGAGAAGCCGAACCCAACGGCCGAGCCGTAGACGATGCCGTCCATCACACCGGCGAACTCGACCAACCCGCTCCTGCGGCGAGCGAGGTGGGCGATGAAGAAGATCAAGAGCAGAGCGGCCCCCTTGGTGCACTCCTCCACCACGGGCGCCTCCACAACCGCGGTGAAAAAGCTGGCGGTCTTCACGCTCGTCACGGAGCTGAGCGTGAGCTGGAAGAGCGTGTTGAAGACCAGTGAGACCGTCGTAGCCACGGTGAACCCCCAAATGAAGACAGGTATCACGTAGCGCAGCGGTTCCCGCTCGTAGAGGTCTATCGCCCGGATAAAGAGGAGGTAGATCACAGCTTGCAGGATGCCGAGCCAGATCAGTGGTCCGCTCAGGCTCACGAGGCTGACCTTCCGGAGTATGACATGGATCGCAGTATACCCGCTCCTGATAAAATACCCTTGTCCTTACCGGAAGGAGAGGCTTGGATAGGGACCTCCGAGACCGTGACTCTATACTGGCGGCCCTACGTCACCTGACCCATGGGGTCTACGTGATGGGGACCCGGCGTGGCCGTCAGTCCAACGCCATGACGGCATCGTGGGTGATGCAGACCTCCGAACGTCCCCCATGCGTGGCAGTCGCCGTCAGGAGCGACCGTTACACACACGACATCGCCCTGGAGAGCCAAACCTTCGCCCTTAGCGTCCTGCGCGAGGATCAAGTAGACGTCGCGACCCACTTCGCGGACACGAGCGGCGAGTACCACGACAAGCTCCAGGGCATCCCCTACGGCCTTACGCCGGGGGGCTCGCCCTTCCTCCTCGACTGCCTGGCCTACCTCGACTGCAAGGTCATAGACAGGGCCCGCGCTGGCGACCATACCGTGGTCGTCGGCGAGGTCACGGCAAGCGACATCCTAGACGAGAGCTACCCCTTGATCTACGACCCCGCCGAGTACGAAGAGGTCCTCAGGTAGACGGACTCGAAGCGGCATAAGATCCAACAGCTCCGGGTACAATGTATTCGAGAGAACGAATCTATAATCAGGAGGCGTGCTATGGATGCGACCCTACAGAAGACAGGCATAAGGCTGTATACTGGCGACTACTGCCCGTTCTGCAGCCGGGTGAGAAACGAGCTGGAGCGGCTCGCGCTCGACTACGAGGTCGTTGACGCCGACGCGGACATGCGAGAGGAGGTCATCCGGCTCTCGGGACAGCGGGCGATCCCGATCCTCACAATTGGCGACGAGGTCCTCGTCGACTCCTCGCACATAATCCGCGAGCTCCGCAACCGCTACGCCTGAGCGTCAGGGGGGAACTCACCCCCGTCCCACTGTTCGAGGACGTACTCAGCGTAGAAAGCCAGGGACTCCTCGGGCCCGTATTCGAGGAAAGCCCTGGCTTTACCCACGGGGTCGAGGGAGAAGCCCCCGATCTCGACAACGGGTCCTTCTCCCCACTGCTCGTGCGGGCGCCACATACCTGGTGGACTGACGTTACGGCGGATTATCTCGCCCAGAAAACATCCAAGGCCGGCCACGAGCCCGCCGGAGAGCGGCGGGCTGTTGTGGGCTTCGTCGCCTTCGAGGGCGGCCATGAGTAACTCTTCGACGAGCGGTAGGTACCCCGGCTCGTAGTCGAGGTCGACACCCCAGTGGTTGCTCCCGACCTCCCGGAAGAGGCCTGCGCACACCTCGGGCCGCTCCGGTGTGAGCCGCGCGAGGTCGAGCTGAAGCAGCGCAGCCGGCGACGTGCCGAAGTAGAACTCGACCTCCGGGGGCACAGGGTAGCCGCTAAGTATCTCCAGTCCCGCCCTGGCATGCTCCGAACTCCGCAGAATAGCGGCCTTATCGAGTGCCTCTGCGGACTTCCGGTCATCCCAGGGCCCAGTCGTGACCTCGACAAAGAAATCCCTGTCGTCCCGGCGTAGGTATATGGGAAGGACCACCCGTCCGAGGGGAGACTCGACCTCTTTGAAGAGCTCGAGGATCCTGCCCCCGCGCTCTTCTAACTCTCCGGCCACCCTGAGGATCGTGGCCGGACGAGGGGCGTCGCGCTCGATCTGTATGGGATCCGTGTCCTCTTCCGGATCTGCTTCTACGCCTTCTTCGGGCGTTTCTTCTCCGTCTCTCCAGATCATCCCGGCAAGCCTCCCCATCAAACCACGAACCCGCAGATTCTAGCATCGGCGAAGATTTGCCGGAAGCGCTTCCATCTACTACCCTTACCCGATGCCGGAATTACAAGAGTTGCTCCTGGTTCGTCACGGACAGTCCACGGCGAACGCGAAAGGCATCTGGCAGGGCCAGATGGAGTTCCCACTCTCGGAGAGAGGCAGGGCGCAGGCGGGCCTTGCAGGACACGGCCTCTCCGGCGAGCCGTTCGAGGGCCTGTACTCCAGCCCGCTCTCTCGCGCCTTCGAGACCGCAGAGATCATCCGTGACCGTGCGGGATTCGCAGGCGAGGTCGTCCCCGTCGACGGCCTCAGCGAGAGGAATGGAGGCATCCTCGAAGGCCACACCTGGGCCGAGCAGGAGCAGCGCAACCCCGAGCTGGCAAAGAAGTTCCTCGCGATCCCCGAGGAGGAACGCTGGGCGCTCGTCGGCGCCGAGACGGACGAGGAGGTCATCGCGAGGTTCGAAGAGGCCCTCTCGTCCATCCGCGCCCTCCACCCCGGCGGTTCGCGCATCGTCGTCGTTTCGCACGGAGGGGTAATGCGGGCGTTTCTAAGGGAACGATTCGGGACCGGGGTACTCCCCGGCGCGCAACGGGCGGCAAACGCTTCGATCACACGCATGCAATGGGGCCAAACGGGCCCGCGTTTGCTCGAGGTGGCATCTACGGCGCATCTAACCGAAGATCCAGGCTCCTCCACAGTTGAATAGCAGGGACGGTTCGCGAACCGCGCCTACTCTAGCCTAGAGTCCGGACGCTCCGCGCGTTCGGGCCCCGGTCGTTACGACCGACTTCGTACGATACTTCTCCACTGGGAGAGAGTTCCGAAGGATCACCCTGTACTTCAGAATGATGGACGAAGAGATCATCGCCCGTAGGTCGTACCAGGAAGCCGTAACCTTTTTCAGCGTCGAACCACTTGACGCGCCCCCGCTCGCGTGGCAGCCCGGAGGCCTCTTCGTCGGACGTCCCGTCGGTGGTAGCATCAGATGGCGTGAAGTCGTCTGCAGACCTCATCTCTCCCCCGTCGGCCTCGAGCACTATAGAGTCTTCGGCCACCTTCACGACGACGGCCTCCACCCCTGCCCAGTGCTCCTTCCAGATCGGGTCCTCAGCGATGGAAGGATCGAGCCACAGGCCCCAACCGTCGCGTTCGCCGTGGTCGAGGACTCCTTCGAAGACGGTCTCTGGCTCGCGAGGCCCACGCTCGCGCCGGTAGATGTCGTTGCGCGAGCGGAAGGACTGTACCGAGGATGCGCTGGTGCCGAGGGCGTCTGCGATCCAGTCGTCCGTCTTGCCCGTCTCCACCCACTCCCTGATACGGTCCATGTGAGGCTTCAAGGCTATGCGCTTTCTGGAGTCTGCCATGCTACCGCCTGCTCCTTCTTCGAACCCGTTCTTGTAGATGCTGCGATGAGCGGTTGCTAGACGAGTTATTGTTGGAGATATCTTTGGGTATTTTACCATTTCTCCGGGCTTGCGGGCACCCTTAGGGCTCGGCGCGTCTGTTCGCCGTCCGCGGCACCAGGGGGTGTGTGCGCGGCCAGCCTCGGGCGGGGAGGTTTTTGCGGCGGGTTCATCGCGGGCAGCCCGCCAGGCACGCCAGTCCTCGGAACTCGGCTTCGCCTCCGCTGCTCGTCCCTCTACGGAGTCTCCGCGCCCTCCT
>DATDKO010000487.1:0-2298 GCA_036519935.1 Rubrobacter sp.
GGGTCTTGCCCTATCTCCGTGTCGAAGACGTCGGCGAGCGAGTGCGCGGGGTCGGTACTCATCACGAGGACCTTCTTCCCTGCCAGCGAAGCCTTCAGGGCCGTTGCCGCGGCCACGCTCGTCTTGCCGACGCCGCCCTTCCCTGTGTAGAGAATCGTACGCAAGCTACTGGAGCGCCGCCGGATCTGGCACGAACGTAGCCCCTGTCAGCAGTCCGAGTACCGCGATCAAACCAAGGTAGACCACGCCAACCGCGGCACGCTGGCGCAACGGAAGGTCGTAATACGCCCGGCCCTCCGGCGTATTACGCGTCTTCCAGCGGTGCCAGAGCTCAGGCAGGCCTAGCAGCGCGATAAAAGCCATGATCGGGGCCACGAAGAACAGCGCGACCATCACGACGAGCCCGAGCAACTGGAAGACCGGGGACATCGCCCCGACGGCCCTGCCGCCATCGAGCGGGAGCAGCGGCGCGAGGTTGAACAGGTTGATGATGAAGTTGAAGTATGCGAGCCCCAGGAACAGCGGCTCCCGCGTGGCGGCGTAGAGGCCGAGGGTCGCGAGACCCCCTAGCGTACCGAGAACAGGCCCGGCGAGCCCGACGCGTGCCTCGGCCAGGGCATCTTTGGGCATCTGCTTCATCGCGACGAATGCCCCGAGAAAGGGAATGAACATCGGTGCTGAGGCCGGGATGCCTTCGCGCCTTAGCTGCACGACGTGCCCCATCTCGTGCACCCAGATCAGGACGACGATTCCGACCGCGAACCAGACGGGAAACAGCAGGGCATAAGCCCCTATGCTGACGAGCATGGTCAGCGCAGTGCCCAGAAACTTGACCTTCAGAAGGAGCAGCGCCAGGCCCTTGAACTTGGCGAGCAAGAGCCCTACCGCGGCGAGCGGCGCAACCCAGCGCTTGATAACGCTCCACAGGCCGCCTTCTGGCCTCAGGGGCTCATACCTGGGTTCTGGCCTCGGCCCTTCGAGGTCGCTGCGGAAGATGGGCTCTCTTGTCTCGTCGCCTGACGAACGATGATCCATAGACAGATTATACCGTCAGGTAACCCTAAATCGGGGGCCGTCTCTCTTGCTCGAAGCGCTGCTGCTCCTCGACGGTCCTTATCGCTTCGGGCACGGCCTCGAGCCTGCCCTTGGGTATGGACTCCCCGCTGTCGTCGGAGAGCCCGTAGGTGCCCTCTTCTATCTTCTGCAGCGCCCGGTCGACTTCTCCGAGGCGGCGCCGGACCTGTTCCCCTATGGAGGCGTCCATCTCGCGGGTGAACATATCCTGGCTCAGGTCGCCAGAGTCGAGCTGCGTGTCCCCCTCAGCCTCGCCGAGGTCCCTTTCGTCATCGGCCATGCCTTCCCTTATGCGCACCAGTTCATCGCGCAAACCAAGCAACCTCTCTCGCTGGCTCTCTACGAACTGTTGGTCCAACTCCTGATCAGCCAACTCGTCCCTCCGGATCTCTTCCAATCGACTAAGAAGTAGTACAGATCATGTATACCCTAACACTCCGTCCGAGACACGCTGCACGGCCACAACTACACCGTAGCGGAGGCCACGATGCGAGGCTTGGCCCCTGCGGGCGGCTGCGGCGGCCGGCGCCCGATCGAGACGAGGCGCTCGATGCGTGTCAGGGTCTGTCCGGCCGGTTTCGGCTGCTCCCAGAGCTCGACGCGCAACTGTCCCTCCCGCGCAAACACCCTGACGTGGGTCAGAACAAACTTCGAAACGAAGATCGGCGGCCCCTTTAGCCGGGGCGTTATTGGCTGCAGCTGCCGCAAAAAGCATCCAGAGTTGACCAGCACCGCCTTGCTACCATCGGGCCTCTCGGTCTCGGCGAGCGAAGGTAGGTGGGTGTGTCCCGAGACAAAGACGTCGGCTGTCGTGGGATCGAACGAGGGGTCCATCGGCGGCCTTGCCTCACCAGCGAGTACCTCACGGACCCTTCTCTGGGAGGCCTCCGCGGGCGAGTAATGTGGTGTTCCGCCCGGGCTGACCGCCCTCAACGTCTTATGGACGGCGTGGCGAACGACCAGGAAGAAGACCCCGAAGATCCCCAGCACCAGGAGCAGGAAAAGGACGGTGTCGAGAAGAGCCTGGTGTACCTGGGGCAGTTCGCGATAACTGCCGAACAGCAGGCTCGTGTTACCGTCGGTCGCGCGGGAGATCAAGTACGCAGCCACCTTGTAGATCGCGTACGCCACGAGCAGCGGCACGAGCAGGTAAGAAGCGACCTTGCCCGCCATATTGTAGAAGTAGCGGCTCGCGATCCAGGCCGGAATCGCCACCAGCGGGTA
>DATDKO010000488.1:0-2735 GCA_036519935.1 Rubrobacter sp.
TCATCCCCCAGGGATGCATTTCCCCTAGGGGATATCCACTCCTGAAGGGTGACGGGTACGTAGAACCGCCCAGGAACACGGATAGGCAGCGCCTCCCAGTAATTCATCGTCTGCGCTCCCGCAATCGGAAGGCGAATACGATCAAGGCCAGCCCCACTACCACAGCGAAGGCACCGATAAGCGGCGCTAGAAATGGCACATCAGACCCTGCCAGGGCTGCAAGGAGCACGCCAAAGAGCACTGACAAGGCCCCGCTTCCGGCCAGCAGCCACCCGTTTTCCACCTCGGCACGCAGCACTATGGCGGTGAGTATCTTGAGCACACCGGTCGCGAGCGCCCACCCCACGATGACGTAGATCAACCCGTTTGTGCTCATCCCGGACAAGAGGAGGGCTATCAACCCGGCGATGACACCCACAGCACCTTCGCTCAACGGTAGCCACCTTCGCGCGCCCCGCTCCGAGGATCTGAGGGCGGGTACGAAGGTGATAGCACCGTCAACCACCGCGTAGATGCCGAACAGGAGGGCAAGCACGGCGAAGACGAGACCTGGCCAGAACAGAACCACAAGACCGAAAAGCAGGGCGACGAGGCCACGTAGCGCCAGGGCTCGCCAGTTGGAGGCAAACGTGTTCAACCTCTGCTGGTAGCGTCCTTCATTGCTCATCTCTATGTCCTCCTCGGATCCGCTGCCTACTGTTTTCATCCTCTTGTTCTAGTGTGTCCGCCGTAAGCGAGTGGTAGATAGCAGCGTTGAGCTCAGCACCAAGCAACACCACCGAAGCGCAGAGGTAGAGGTATAAGAGCAACCCCACGGCAGCACCAATGCTCCCGTAGGTGACGCCGTAGTCTGCAAAGTTTGCCAGATAGAAAGAGAAACCCACCGAAGAGATCGCCCAAAGCACTACAGAGAGCGCCGCGCCTGGGACCACTGAACGAAAGCGCTGCCTGGCGTTGGGACCGAAACGGTAGACCACCGAAAGCACCACGGCCAGCAGCAGGAGAGCTACGGGAAAGCGCAGCCACCCCCACAAGCGTACGAAGAGCTCGTCGAGATTCACCACTTCAGCTATGCTCCCCACCAACTCGGGCCCGATCAGCATCAGCGCGATGGAGACGATCACCACCAGCGCGAGGATGGGACCGAAGGCCAGAGAGAGTGCCAACTGTATCCACCAGCGGCGTGTCTCGGCGACCTGATAGGCGACGTTGAAAGCCTCGGTGAGGGTGCGTGCGACCGCCGAGACGGACCACAGCGCAACAGCCACCCCGAAGAAGAGCAACTCGCCTCCTGCCTGCTTCTCGGCACGCTCGATCATCCCTAGCAGCGGTTGGATCTGTTCTCGAGCTGGCTCGACCACGGGTTCGAGTTGCTGGGGAACGTACTCTGATGATTGTGTGCGGGCCTGCTCCATGGCCCGGTCGAAGAAGTCGGGCAAGCCGAGCGCGCCCAAGAGCACCACCACGATGAGCACGAATGGGAAGAGGCCGAAGAGTCCGCGGTAGGCAAGCGCAGCGGCGTAGGTTGCCATGGGGTGCTCAAAGAAGAAGTTTCGGAGAGAGCGTTCGCCAAGTGTGATAATCCCGCCCATAACCTGTCTCCGACCGCACATGCCTTTTTCATCAGCCGCTTTACTCAGGCCTTGCGCTTTGCGTTCGTTCGGTACTCTCGACCTCCTCCTGAGGTGCAGGAGAGTCGGGAGCAGGAGCGCTCATACCCACGACGCTCGCAAGCCAGCGCGTCTCCGGGAAGGTCTCGAGCATCAAGACCAGAAATATAGTGAGCGGTGCCGCCAGAAACGCGCCAGGTCCGCCGAGCAGCCACGCCCAGAAGATAAACCCGACGAAGAGGACGGTCGGTGAGAGGCTAAGCCCCCGGCCCATAAGCATCGGCGAGAGTGCGTTCTCGGCCAGGACGTTGATGAGGAGGACCCCGCCGATGACCAGCAATGCCGTGGTGGGTCCGTGCTCGGCAAGGGCCAAAATCACGGCGGGCGCCACCGCCAGAGGCAGGCCGATCCAGGGTATGAAGCTCAAGAAGAAGGCCAGAAGGCCCCACATCAGGGGAAAGTCGACCTTCAATATCAACAGCAACCCACCAAGAGCACAGCGTGCTCCTCGAGTTTGAACTCGACTAAACCAAGCCCCGCAGGACCGAGCACGAAGCCCGCTGCAACGAACACGATCGGCGCTGTGAGAACGGTGCCATCCAGCTGCCGCGAAACGAGACCGAAGACGAACACGACGGCAGCCAGCACAGCGAGATTAACCACTCTATCCTCCGGTGCGGGACATCCTCGAGCCTTAAGGGAAAAGACCACTCATGAATCTTGTACGAATGCGATGTACATGGGCTCAGGAACGGTCCAGGAGGAGACCTTCCCCTGATGTCCTCTGTGGAGATCCAGCCGCCTTGAGGAAAGTGAAAGCCAAGCGGAATCATGCCTGTGCCTCCCGCTGGCAAACCCACCGTCCCAATTCGAACGACGCTACTCATCTCTTGCGCACCTGAAACCGATGTTGCCTGTCGAGGAATCGGGGGTGTTAGAGCTCCTGGCCGCAACCCGGTAGCGGTTGCAGTAGGAGTCGTGGCACAGATACGATCCTCCCCTCATCACCCTCGCCTGACCGAAGGGCGGGCCGCTCGGATCCTCGCGCGGACCATGGAGATGGAAGGTGGTGGCAAACCAGTCAGAGCACCACTCCCAGACGTTACCGGAGACGTTGTGGAGCCC
>DATDKO010000489.1:0-10311 GCA_036519935.1 Rubrobacter sp.
CGAAGCACCCCAGGCAGCACCCAGGGCAGCGAACGGGCCTCGTCCTTGACCCTCAAGACTGCGGTGAACCCCGAGTCTGAGGAGTCCTCCACCCAGTTCCAGCGGACTGCGTACTCGGGGAGCCTCTCCCTGTTCTTCCACTTGGCCCGGCTTCTTGCTTCGATCACCCATCTCCCCCAGAATCTTGGTATCGTCTAAGATCGTGAAGGACCGTATCCTTTGCGTCTTCAAATTGTTCGGCGCTCAATTCAACGGCATCCACGAAATCATTCTACACCTTGAAGGTTCACTGATTAATAGCCGAACCGTATCAGGTTCTTGGCCTTTTTGCGAAGTATGATTCAATGCTGGCTGTGAACATCTGCACGATCATCGCCAAGAACTATGTCGCCCACGCGAGGGTGTTGGCACAGTCCTACAAAGAGCATCATCCCGAGGGGACGTGCCACGTGCTCGTCATAGACGACACAGAAGGCTACATAGACGCCTCCTTAGAACCATTCGAGCTGGTAACACCGGCCCAACTAGGTATCGATGACTACGAGCACATGGCGGCGATCTACGACGTGCTCGAGCTCTCGACCGCCGTGAAGCCCTGGTTGCTGCGGTACCTGCTCGACGAGCGCGGCCTCGAGCGGGTCGCTTACCTCGACCCGGATATCCGCGTCTACGACAGGCTGGACGAGATAGAGAGGCTGACCAGCGAGCACGGGCTCGTCCTCATCCCCCACATCACTTCCCCCCTACCCCGCGACGGGAAGAGGCCCTCCGAGGCCGACATCTTGATCTCGGGCACCTACAACCTGGGCTTTATCTCCCTGGAGCGCGGGTCAGCGACGGACGGCCTGCTCGACTGGTGGTCCGAGCGCCTGAAGACGGATTGTGTGGTGGCCCCCGACGCCGGCTACTTCGTCGATCAGCGGTGGATGGATTTCGTGCACGGCGTAATGCCTGACTTCTACGTCCTTCGCGACCCCTCCTACAACGTGGCCTACTGGAACCTGCACGGCAGAGAGCTGACCTACCACAAAGGCCGCTACTACGTCGACGGGCGACCCCTGCGTTTCTTTCATTTTTCCGGCTTCGATCCCGATCACAGAAAGCAGCTTAGCAAGCATCAGACCCGCATCGAGATCCGGCGCGGCTCCGCGCTGGCCCGTGCCTGTAACTCTTACGCGGACGAGTTGCTCGCCAATGGGTACAAAAGGGCGAAGAACTGGCCCTATTCCTACGGTGTGCTGCCGAACGGCGTAACGCTCGACTCGGGCATGCACAGACTCTACCGCAAGGGCGAGGAGGAGGGACCCCCGCGACAGTCCATCTTCACGCCAGAAGGCGCCGACAGGTTCGTCGCCTGGCTAAACGAGCCGGCCCCCGTAGGCGGAGAGCACGGCGTAACGCGCTACCTCTACGAGATCTATTCAGGCCGCCCCGACCTCAGGCAGACGTTCCCCAACCTCGATGGCCCGGACGCGATGCGCCTTATCGAGTGGCATCGCGTCCACGGGCAGGTGAAGCTGCCTTACCCAGTGCACCCCTCCGCAGAGCAAGACGGCTATGAAACGCTGCAGACGCCGGATTCGCCAGTCGGGGTCAACGTCGCAGGGTACTTCCGCGCCGAGCTCGGCGTCGGCGAGACCGCAAGACAGGTGGTCGCGGCGCTGGAGAGGGCGGACATGCCCGTTGCCACGGTCGGCCTCTCCGCCTCGGCGAGCCGCCAGGAGCACGAGTACGAGACCGACACGGTCAGGCCGACCTTCCCGGTCAACCTCATCTGCGTAAACGCCGACATGCTCCCCACCTTCGCGGACCAGGCCGGCCCAGGGTTCTTCTTCGACCGCTACTCCATCGGGCTGTGGTGGTGGGAGACGAGCGAGTTCCCCGAACGCTACTCCAGGGCCTTCGAGCCCGTAGACGAGGTCTGGGTCGGCTCGCACTTCGTGGCCGACGCGATCTCCGCCGTCTCGCCGGTTCCCGTAGTGAAGGTAACGATGCCCGTATCCATGCCGCAGATAGAGAAGTTCGACCGCGAGGACCTTGGGCTCCCTGAGGGCTTCGTCTTCCTTTTCGTCTTCGATTACCATAGCGTCTTCGAGCGGAAGAACCCGCTCGCCCTCGTCGAGGCGTTCGAGCAGGCTTTCCCCGAGGGCTCGGGCGCTTCCCTCGTGCTCAAGTCCATCAACAGCGAGCACCACCCAGAAGAGCACGGGAGGCTGATCGAGGCCGCCAAAGGCCACAGGGACATCCACGTCATAGACCGCTACGTCACGGCGGCCGAGAAGAACGCGATGTTCGCCGGCTGCGACTGCTACGTCTCGCTTCACCGCTCTGAGGGTTTCGGCAACACCCTGGCCGAGGCCATGTACCTCGGCAAGCCGGTGATCGCGACCGGGTACTCGGGCAATATGGAGTTTATGACACCCCAGAACAGTTACCCCGTCGAGTACACGCTAAGGCCCGTCGGCGATGACGCCGGACCTTACCCCGCTACCGGCGAGTGGGCCGAGCCTGACGTCGGGCACGCCGCGCGCCTGATGCGCCACGTCTTCGAGGACCAGGAGGAGGCCGGCGAGCGCGGCCTGAGGGCGGCGGAAGACCTCCGCCGAAACCACTCCGTGGAGGCCGCAGGAAGGGTGATGGCGGAGCGCATCCGACGTGTCAGGTCGCGACTTGGCGCAGGACCTGACGCGGGCAAGCCATACGTGCACAGCCCGGCGGGGCTCGATACGAACCCGCTTACGCACCGCATCGCGACCACCCCACAGCCGGCGACTTCGAGCTCCACCCTCGGCAGGGTCCTCGCCCCCTTTCGGCGGGTTCTGCTGAAGCTGTTGTGGCCCTTCGCCCTGCAACAGCGGGCGGTCAACGAAGAGCTCCTCGCCACGACAAAGGAGGCGGATCAGAGCCTGCGCGCCGTTCTCAACCAGCTCGAGACACGTTACGCGAAGGACCGCACCGACTTGCTGGGCGCCGTAAACCACAACAGGGAGCAGGCCAGGACGCAGGGCGAGCGGCTCGACCGCCTGGAGAAGCGGTTGGCGGAGGGCGCCGGAGAAACACCAGCCCCACAGACTGGTAGTGTCAGCAAACAATTAGAGAACCCCGGCCCGAAAGCGGCCGGATCTGGCGGCTTCTCCAGACAGGCGATATCCCGCCTTGTTACCCCGTTCACGGCGCAGCAGCAAAAGATCAACGACCAGCTCTTCACAGCGGTCCGTACGCTCGGCGAGAAGCTTGGCGGGCTCGTTCCCCGCGTAGAGGCCGCTGATAGGCTCGTGGCCGAGACACGCTCTCTCCCTTACGTATCCGGCTCCCCGTTCGAGATCTTCGAGGAGCCCGTGGCGGGGCGCGTCCAGGGCTATGGCCGCCGTAACGGGGATCCGAAGCGCACGGGAACCTACGACGCGTTCGAGGATATCTTTCGGGGCCCCGAGCACTTTATCCGCGACCGCCAGCGACGTTACCTGGACCTCCTCGGGGACCGCGAGCCCGTGCTTGATATCGGGTGCGGACGCGGGGAGTTTCTGGATCTCCTGCGCGAGCGGGGCTTGGAGTACGCTGGCATAGACCCTGACCCCGACATGGTCGGGCGGTGCAGGGCCAAGGGCCACGAGCACGTGGCCCTCGCGGACGCGAACTCCTACCTGGAGAAGTGTGCTGACGATTCTATAGGCGCCATCTTCTGCGCCCAGGTGATAGAGCACATGCCCTACGAGGAGCTCTTACGCTTCTACGGCCTGGGCTTGCGGAAGCTCGAGCCAGGGGGACTCCTTATCCTGGAGACCGTCAACCCGCACTCTGTACCCGCGTTGAAGACCTTCTGGGTAGACCCCACCCACCAGCATCCGCTCTTCCCCGAGGTGGCGCTGGCGCTCTGCGAGATCAGCGGCTTCGAGAGCGCTTACGTGTTCCACCCCAATGGGAAGGGCCAGGTGGAGGTCGACCGCTACGAGACGGGCGAGTACGCGGTCGTCGCAAAGAGGGCGGCGCACGATTGAGGAGATAGTAGGATGCCGGTCTTCAGCCAGCGCGTAGCATTAGCGGTTCGAAACGTGAAGGCTTTCTTGAACCTGGAAGCTGGGGTCGTTCGCGGCGGGGTCCCCGAATCGGCGTCGGGTGCGCAGGGGGCTCCCGGCGGCGGCGAGGCACCGCGGCCTTCGAGCGCCGGGCAGGACCAGAAGATCGAGCAACTGCGTCGAGAGCTCAGGGAGAAGGACAGGGAGAATGCCAGGCTGCGGTCTCGGCTGGCCGCAGGGAGTTTCGGTCTGCCTGGCGGAGGCGTAAAGCCGGAGAACCTGATCTGGATGTTCGGCTCGGGGCGGACAGGGAGCAGCTGGCTAAGCACCATGATGGGGGATCTCGAAGGCCACGCCAGGTGGAACGAACCGTACGTCGGCGAGCTCTTCGGCTCGGCTTACTACATCAGGGCCGGGGACAGGATGCGGGGCCGCAAAGACTACGCCCTGGGAGACGACTACAGGGAGGCCTGGATCCACTCCATCCGCAACTTCGTGCTCGAGGGCGCCAACGCGCGCTTCTCGGAGCTTGGCGAGAACGGCTACCTGGCCATCAAAGAGCCCAACGGCTCCATCGGGGCGCCGCTGCTGGCCGAGGCCTTCCCGGAGAGCCTTATGATCCTGCTGGTCCGCGACCCCAGGGACGTTGTCTCCTCAGCCATGGCAGCCCAGAGGAAGGGTAGCTGGGGCGAAGGGTGGCGGGCTAACGGGGGTGGCGATTCGCTCGCCGACACCGACCCTGACGAGTTCGCGCGGCAATGGGCCAACATGTACACGGTGAGCCTAGGCAACGCCAGAAAAGCCTACGAGGCCCACAAAGGCCCCAAGGCCGTCGTCCGCTACGAGGACCTGCGGGCCGACACCCTGGAGACCATGAGACGACTCTACTCGACCCTGGATATCCCGGTCGGCGAACAGGAGCTTGCCAGGGTAGTCCAGAGGCACGCGTGGGAGAACGTGCCCGAGAACAAAAAGGGGCCGGACAAACCTCACCGCAAGGCAACCCCGGGAGGCTGGAAGGAAGACCTCACCCCCGAGCAGGCCAGGATAGTAGAGGAGTTGACGGTCGCCATACTCGATGAGTTCTACCCTGACAGGAGCGCTTCCTACGGGAGGGTGAAGAATCTCGATCCGTGAATTGGGCCAACCAGCGGGTGAAGGGCGAGCGCGATATCGCCAGGCCTTTGACTTCGAATGGAGAGAGCAATGCCTATTCTGAAGAAGAAGATGACGCTCAGGCTCGGGCGAAATACTAGCCTGTTCATCGACCTGGAGACGGGTGTGACGGGCCTCAAGGGGGCCGCAAGAGGACTCGGCTCGCGCCTTGGTAGGGCGCCCGCGCTGCCAAAGGCGGCCGCGCGCCTGCCCAGAGGCGCGGTCAGGGTCCCGTCGGCGAGACGCAAACCTGCGCGTCGAGAACGAGGATCCAAGACCCCCGTGTTCTTCGTCACTGGGGTGGGCAAGTCAGGCACCTCCTGGCTGATGAGGACGCTGGACGGTCACCCCGAGATACTCTGCAAAGGCGAGGGGCGGTTTTTCGCCGCCGACTGGAGGCGGGCGAACTTCGACCCCGAGGGCACGCAGGCCCTGGCGAGCTCCCTCTATTACGCGCTGCTCCACTCCGAGTACCTCAGGATGTGGGTCGAGCGTTCCGTCTGGGCCAGGGAAGACGACGCCGCCAGGCACCTCGACAACCTGACCCGCCTCGCAACCGAGCACTTCCTCGTGGGGCGACTCCGCGAAACCAACAAGAAACTGGTCGGCGACAAGTCGCCGCTGCTCAACCCGGATTTCATCCAGGAGGTCAGCAGGATCTACCCTGCGGCCAAAGTTATCCACATCATTAGAGACGGTAGGGATCAGGCCGTCTCCATGCTGCACCACGTGTGGAACCGCTCCACGGACCAGGGCGGGGTCCAGACCCTGAAACCCGGAGAGTTCAAGAGACGCGAAATCTACCGCAAAGACCCGAAAAAGCTCCTTCAAACGGGCGGAGGCATGTTCACCGAGGAACGGTTGCGCGGGGCGGCCAGGAGCTGGAACGCGAGGGTGGGCAAGACCGCCGAGGACGGCCCGGCCCTGCTCGGGCCAAACTACACCGAGGTACGTTACGAGGACCTGCTGGAGCGCCCCAACGAGGAGGTCGAGAGGCTGGCAGGATTCCTCGGCGCCGATACCAGCCAGAAGGCTGTGCAGCGAGCCGTGGGCTCGGCGAGCTTCGAGAAACTCTCCAAGGGGCGCGAGCGGGGGCAGGAGGATACGTCCTCCTTCTATCGTAAAGGCGTTGCGGGTGATTGGACCAACTACTTCACCGAGCGCGACAAGGAGATCTACAAAGAGGAGGCGGGGGAACTCTTGATCCGGCTCGGCTACGAGAGAGACCTGGATTGGTAGGCAAGATCTAGCATAATGCTCGCTGAAAGGACGACACTCCGCAACAGGAAGGACCCCTGATGCCAGTTTTCAATAGCCGCACGGTCATCGAGTTAGCGCGGGGCATAAGAGCGTTCCTGAACCTGGAGGCTGGCCTTACCCGCGGCGAGATACCGGCAAGAGATCCAGACGTATCAGGGCAGCCCGGTCCGCATGCCGGGGAGCTCGCGCGGGTCCGCATGCGACTCGAAGAGAAAGAGCGAGAGATAGCCGGGCTAAGACAGAGGCTGGCAGCGCCCGCTCCCAGGGCCGGCGGTGTCAACCCCGAGAACGTCGTCTGGATCTTCTGCTCCAACCGTAGCGGCAGCACCTGGCTCAGCTCGATGATGGGCGAGGTCGAGGGCCACGAGGTGTGGAACGAGCCGCTGGTCGGGAAGCTCTTCGGCGACCTGTACTATGTCGGAGCCGCGGGCCACCAGAAGGTCAAGCACTACATTCTCGGGGACTATCACAAAGGGAGCTGGCTCGATTCCATCCAATCCTTCGTCCTCAGCGAAGCGACTGCGCGCTTTCCCGAGGTCGCCGAGGGCGGCTACCTGATCATAAAGGAGCCAAACGGCTCCATAGGCGCGCCGCTGCTCTCCGAGGCGATGCCGGCGAGCCGGGTGATCTTCCTCGTACGCGACCCCAGGGATGTGGCCGCGTCTGGCCTGGACGCCGCCAGGAAGGGTAGCTGGCAGTACGAGAACGCGGCGGATCGCGGCTGGAAGAGGGAGGCTCTGGCAGATAACCAGCCGGATGTCTGGGTGAGACGTCGCGCCCAGAATTATGTGCGCCACGCTGGGAAAGCCAGGGACGCATACGAGGCCCACAAGGGTCCCAAGGTCCTGATCAGGTACGAGGAACTACGCGACGATACCCCAGGCACCATGGAGCGCCTCTACTCGACGCTAGGGATCCAGGTCGGAGGAGAGGAACTCGCGCGGGCGGTCGAGAAGCACGCCTGGGAGAACATACCGGAGAAAGAGAAGGGCCAGGGGAAGTTCTACCGCAGGGCGAAGCCAGGCGGCTGGAGGGAAGATCTCACCCCGGGTCAGGTGGAGATAGTGGAGCAGGTATCGGCCCCCCTGCTAAAGGAGTTCTACCCGGGCTGAAAAGATCGTCATGCACCTTCGACGCGCACCGGGATCTCGGGTCCTCGCCATCCTTGCCTGGAGAACCAAGCGACCTGCGGGATGACCATATCCCACTGGAGGATGTAGTCTCCCGGCTCTTTAGGGGACCGCACCGGCGCGGGCAGCCTGGTCGTCTCGCCGGGTCTCAGCATGTGCGGTAGCCCCGTTCGGCGCCCCTTGTAGTCGTAGAGGTTTCCGTCGGCTGAGAGCCAGTGGTAGGTTATGCGCACGTCCGGCGCGCCCATCTCGGGCAAAGGCCACGCTACGGGGCTATCGTTGCGCAGATCGACGTCTACCTTGTACCACCGTCCCGCTTCCATGAGCCGCGGACAATCTATGCACTCAAGACGCGCCCTGAACAGCGCCGGGCCATACTCGCACTCTTGAACGGCCGCCAGGTCGATCTCGGCCAGGTCTACGTCCCTGATCGGGGCCCGCGCGGCCGGCGGCCTGCTTTCGGTATGATCCTGTGCTGGCGCGTCATCGGCCGGGATCGGGCGTGTGATCAGCGCGTCCTCATCGGGAAGGGAATAGTGATGGCTGCCGCTCTTCTCGGGCGATATGATTTCGTATTGCCGAACCTTCTCCTCGCGATGCTGCTCGCCGTGATACACGAAGTCGTAGTGATAGATCGAACCCCTGTAAAGAAAGCGCGAGGCCCCCTTGACCTCGTATCCTGTGTGCAGGCGACCGGGAATCCGCACGATCGAAGGGATGTTGCGGAACAACCTTAGCTTCCAATCGGGCCACCACGGGCGCTGGGCTATCCATTGCATTCTATCTTCCCCGAGCATCGTGCGCCGTCTCAGATGGTAATGGGTCATCTCACGATCCTTCATAAGGGTAGGCAGGAACTCGATCAGACCCACGCTGGGGAGCTCATCGTCGTCGAGGCGGAGGATCCAATCCCCTTTGCACTGCTCGTTGAGCCAGGGGAGGATCCGCTCCACGTAGCCAGGCGTCTCTACGCTAAAGACCCTGTCAGCGTACTCGTAGCAGATTCTCTCGGTGAGGTCGTTGCTCGAGGCGTCGACGGCCACGACGACTTCGTCAGCGAAACTCCTCCCGACCCGCAGGAGCTTCTCGATATACTCGGCCGAATTTTTCGTCGCTATACACAACGAGAGCTTCACCCGCGCCTCCCAACGGCATTCTGAAACGGCAAGTAACGACGATTCGTAACAGTCTATCAAGATGTGCCGGAGATACCGCCCTGGGACTGAGGCCGGCACGACTCCGACGACACTAGTAGGAATCGGGTTTTTGTGAGAGCATCGTACTTTGTAGTAGCAACATACCTCGATAGGAGAAACATCAGGTGCTGATCTTCGAGTACCGCACGGCCCTCGAGATAGCGCAGAATATAAAGGCGTTCATGAGACTCGAGGTAGGCCTCACCCGCAACGGGAGTCGGGACTCTCGAAAGCCGAAGAGCAGCGATGCAGGATCAGAGGGATCTCAGCGGCCTGTAGCTGGCGAAGAACCCAACGGGCTGCGGGCGGGATCTACTCCGGCCAGAAGCGCAACGCGCGGCGCTTCGGTGGAGGTCGTACCAATGTTCTTCCTTATAGGACGTTCGAAATCAGGGACCTCCTGGTTGATGAGGCTCTTCAACTCCCATCCCGAGATACTCTGCAGGGGGGAGGGCAAGTTCTTCGGCGAGGACACATCCAACGCTCTGCACGGCGCCCTCGCCCGTTCGAAGGAGCTGAAGAGGTGGCTGGGCCACAACCCCTGGACCCTTCGGGATCAGGACCCCAACCTCGAAGACATCGTGGCCAACACCATAAACTACCTCATGCGAGAGAAGCTCAGGAAGTCGAACAAGAAGATCGTCGGGGACAAGAGCCCGTTCACCACCCCTGGGGTGGTAGAGGAGATCTCCTCTATCTGCCCTGATGCAAAGGTCGTGCACATAGTCAGGGACGGCAGGGACGTGGCTGTGTCCTCGGTTCACCACCAGTGGAATAATGCCACCGACCAGGGCGGTCGCCGTAAGCTCTCTCGCGAGAAGGTTGCAAAGCGTGAAGCCTACCGTAAGGACCCCGAGACCTTCGGAGCCTCAGGGGAGAGCATCTTCGCCGGCGAACACGTGGCAGAGATAGCCAGGAGCTGGAGTACGTCCGTGAGTACGGCGATCGAGGATGCGGCGCTCCTTGGCGACAACTACTGCCAGGTACGCTACGAGGACCTCCTTGCCGAGCCGGTCGGTGAGGTCATGCGTCTGCTTGAGTTCCTGGAAGCCGACTCGGATGAGGAGGTCGCCCGCGGGTGCGTGGAGGCCGCGAGCTTCGAGCAGCTCTCTGGCGGCAGGAACCAGGGCGAGGAAGCCTCATCTTCTTTCTACCGCAAGGGGATAGCGGGTGACTGGAAGAACCACTTCACCGAGGAGGACAGGCGCGTCTTCAAGGAGGAGGCCGGGGAGCTCTTGATCAGGCTCGGTTACGAGGATGACCTCGACTGGTAGCGCGGCCACCGGACGCGTGCAGGTTTGGGGAAACACGTGACAGCGCACCACGTCGTGCCACCCGAGCATGGAGCGCTGGGGCGTGCGTACGCCAGGGTACGCAGAGCGTGGCGCCGGGTGTTCGCCGGCGGTGAGACGGAGCTTGCGCCGACACGGAGCGACGTGGGAGTCCTGGCTCGAAGCACGCCCGTTTTCTTCGTCACGGGGCTCGGCAAATCAGGGACGAGGTGGCTGACCAGGATCCTGGACTCCCACCCCGAGGTGTTGTGCAGGGGCGAGG
>DATDKO010000490.1:0-12422 GCA_036519935.1 Rubrobacter sp.
TCGACTACCACCAGGGTGACGACCGGAAGGTCAAAGCGCTACTGGAGGAGGCTAGACGGATGGCCAAGGATGCGGGTCTCGAAGAGGCACTCGTAGAGACCCAGTGCAACCTCGCGGAGGTCATGGCTATCCACCCGCGGGATTTCGAGCACTCCGGCCCTCTCGCCCGTAAGGCTCTGGCCTCCGCTCGGACCGTGCAACGCCCGGACCTGATAGCGCGGGCATTGGCCACGCTGGCACGAGTGGAGGTGTTCGCGGGGAGATTCGAGGAGGCTGCGGCCTACGCCGAGGAGGGTGCTCAGCTGAGCCGAGAGCTGGCCGATCGCCCGGCGCCGCGGACAGAGTTACCCCCTACGATAACGCCGGCGATGGGACTCTCGGCGTCCTGGAGGGCAGGCAACAGGGTTAGGGAGATTCATTGTCTCACCTATCTCGCGTACGCCCGGATCTTTCAGGGCAGGCCGCAAGAGGGGATCGCGATCGGAAGGGAGGCGCAGGCCATCTCCGGAGGGCTGCCCGAACGTATCGAGGCGGTGAGCACGTGGGCACTCAACTTGGGGTTTGTGGAGATCGGCGAGTACGAGGAGGTGCTAGAGACCTGCCTGCGAGGGACCGAGCTGGCGCGCAAGACCCAAAACGTGTTCTTGCTGTGGCTCAACCTCGACCACCTCGGTCGGGCGTACGAGGTACTGCTGGATCTACGGGAGGCGCGTAGGGTCAATGAGGAGGCGCTAGAGCTAAGAGGGGCGCTGGGGCCGCAGTATGAGGTGTTCTCCTCCATCAGGCTCTGTGCGGTGGCAGCCCTCTCTGAGGACTGGGAGGACGCCTACGTCCACGCCAAGAAGGTGCACGGCGGTAGGCCCTCCTTCAATGTGCTGGATATTTTCTACCTCCATCACGTGGTCGAAGGGTTACTGCGAGGAGGAGACGAGAGTAGCGCCCGAGAAGAGGTCAGTCGTTTCGCCGAACGCGCCGAGGCTAATGAGAGGGAACGAGTACCCTACCTGCGCTCCTTAGCAGTCCTTAGCGAGTTCGAAAGCGACACCAAAAGGGCTATAGTGTACCTGCACGAAGCTCACACTCTAGCCCAGAAGATCGGATTGCCGGGGGAAATCTGGCAGATCCAGAGCAGACTCGCAGAGCTTCACGAGCGGCGCGGGCAGGAAGGGGAGGCGCAGAACGCGTACTCTCTAGCGGCTCAGACCCTAAGAGAGCTAGCCCAGAAGATCAGAGACGAAGATCTAAGGGAGGGATTCCTTTCGGCGCCACTGGTACGACGCGTGCTCGGGCACACTTAGGGCGCAGAGCACTCCTCCAGAGAGGAGGGGTGCCCTTCAGCACTACTCAGATCTTGCCAGAGAGAAACAGCCCACCGCAGGGCCTCGCAACGCTCTCACAACGCCCCGGCGCTAGGCTTCCGAAGGAAATTGGTATCGGATAGCAGAGGTGACCGAGAGTGCAAGCGATGACGCTCCCCCGACTACGCCGCCGGCCCGCTCTTACCACGTCGAAGAGGTGGCCATCTACCAGGGGACGCAGGCTCGGATGTGAACTCTGATGCGGGACGCACCGAAGGCGGGCCCTGCCGATCATACTCCCTGTGCGGCGCCGGTCTCAAGCAAGATGGCGCTCGTCGCGCGGGGCGGCAGCGCGCTGCTTCGTCATGGCGAACCGCTCGAGGCGGCCAACCGGGCGTCCGCGGCGCAAGATCGATGGCGAGTTGGACCTGTTCCTCGTCGGGAGCCTCACCGTCGTCATCGGGCTGACGATGGCTTTCCTGCCGGGCGTGGGACTGCTCTCGCTTTCTTTGCGAAGAGAGCTCGGGTAGCGTGAGCACGAGGGTCACCGTCTACCAGAACGGCAAGAAAGCCGAAGGAAAGTACTCGTTGAGTGACGCCAGCGCGGTCAGCCGGGACCATCGGGCGGTGGTATGGATCTCCCTCGTCGAGCCGAGCAAGGAGGAGTTGGACTCTGTGGCGCGGCAGTTCGGGCCGCAAGAGCTGGCGCAGGAGGACACCGAAACCCGCAAGGGAGTCATTCTGGAGTATCAAGGGCGAAGGTTGACCCTGATGGTGAGCCCCGCCCGATATCTTGACGACTCAGGCACCATAGAGATCGGCGAGCTTGACGTTTTCCTGGAGGAGAGGCTTGCGATTACCGTCTCTCGCGGAGAAGGCCTGAACCTAAAGGATGTGGAGCACAGCCTCCAAGAGAGCTCGGACCTCTCGCGCCTGGGGGCAGGGGCCATCCTGCGCGCGCTTCTCTATCGGGTGATCAACGACTATGCCTCGGTGGTCGACGGGCTCAGAGAGGACATCGCTGGCTTGGAGGACGACGTCCTCAAAGGCAGCGGCAGGGTGACCGGCAGGATGACCCATAGGCTCTACGAGCTCTCGAGGGAGGTAGTCAGGTTCCAGCGGGTCACAGAACACCTCGAGGCGGTCCTGGAGGCCCTGGCAGATCCCGGCTTGCAGGAGCCCGCATCGAACCTGGAGCTTGCAAAGCCCCTGGGTGGCGCTCGAGGCCGTGCCCGCTGGATAAACTCGAGGGTCTCAGAGTTCGTGGGGCGCTTACAGAACCTGCTCAGCGCCAATCTTACCCTAGTGAGCGTCCAGCAGAATGAGCAGACCCGCAGGATCAGCGCGTGGGCCGGTATTATCGCCGTGCCTACCGTAATCGCGAGCATCTACGGGATGAACTTCCACTACATGCCGGAGCTCTACTGGAGGTTTGGATACCCTTTGGTAGTGCTCGTCATGGTAGCGATCTGCATCTTGCTCTACGTAGTCTTCAAGCGCATCGGGTGGCTGTGAGCATCGCTGAAGGATGCACAACGCCACGCAGGGCGCCGAGCGCACGCGAGGCCTCTTCGCTTCTTCTGTCTTTAGTCTTGTGCGTCCTACCTGACGCCTACTACCTCCTTGACCTTCTCCCTCAGAGGCTTCTCCTCTTTCCCCCTCCTCCGGTCGTGCTTCTCTTGCCGGTGGCAGGCTTCCTCCTCCATCAGCCTGCTCTCAGTGATCCTTCGCGCCTCTTTCTTGAGGTTTTCGCGGTCGTTCTTCGTATAGCACATCGGCGGTCGCCTCCTTCCGTTCACAAGCGACGTTTACCGTGGCCATTGACAAACGCCTACCCCATGGTATGGGAAGCTGAACAAGAAGATCCCTGAACGTCCTAGAACTCCGTAAAGCGGAAGTTCAAGTCGAGAAGCACGGACTTCCGAAGATTCATCTACGTAAAGAGTAAGCGATGTATTCTTGTGGCCGTAAAATAGTTCCTAGCCAAGCTCGGGTTGCAGTACGGTTGCTGTAACTTAGGCTGGAACGAGTTCTGCCGGACTTATGTTTTTCCTGCAAATCACGACAAAATGAAGAGCCGACGAGCGGACTCGAACCGCTGACCTGCTCATTACGAGTGTGCGGTCAGTGGTTGCTGGGCGTTGCATAGGCTTGCAAATCCCGCATAGACAAAGGGTTTTCTGTTCTCTGTGTTGCTCACGATTGCAGGGTATTGCGTCCGGGTTAGGGTCAAACTAGGGTCAAGTTTTGGCAGTACGCCATGGGTTGTGCGTGGCTGGTTTCTTTGCAGACCACATCTGCGTCGCACCGGAAAGTGAGGCTTATCTTCAGAAGATCGCGAATTGTCGAAGGCTATCCTCAGCTCGCTACCGTGCGGTAGATCTAGCCTCAGAGGTACATGTGGAGCCTGGCTGCTTTCTTGCCGAAGTCCGGGCAGGATGCCGACGGGCGGGTGCTAACGATGGAGAGCAAGACGGTCTTAGCGTCGATGCTGTGCTGCGGATTGATCAACAGTAAGAGCGCCTGCAAGAGTGTTGCTTGCTACGCTTGCGCATTTCTCCTGAGTTTTCAGAGATATGTCTTCAGCGTAAGCGGTAAACGGCCGCGTTGATCTCAGCCCCCAGCAGCACCACCGACGCCGAGAGGTACAGGTAAACGAGCAGCCCAACGGCCGTCCCGAGGCTGCCGTAGGTAAGGCCGTGACCCGCGAAGTTCGCCAGGAAAAACGAGAAACCTAGCGAAGTGATCGCCCACGCGATCACCGCGAAGAGAGCCCCTGGCGTCGCAGACCAGAATGACCGATCGGTGTCAGGGACGATGTGGTAGACGACCGACAGCACTGCTCCGAGCAGGAAGAGCGCTACTGGGAGGCGCAGCCACGCCCACAGCGCTACCCACGCCTCGTCCAGCCCCGCCAGCCCCGTGAACCAGCCGGCCACCCGCGGTCCGATCAGCATGAGCCCACTGGCGACGATAAAGGCGAGTGCGAGGAAGGGTCCGAAGACCAGGGCAAAGGCGAAGCGCTTCCGCCGCGAGCGCGTCTCCTCGACACCGTAAGCGGCGTTGAGGGCCTCCGTCAGGGTGAAGGCTACCGCGGAGACAGACCACAACGATATGACGATGCCGAAGGAGAGCAATCCTTTCCCTGCCTGCTCCCGCGCCTGCTCGATCAGCGGTCGCAAGAACTCTGTCTGAGCTCTACCCTCTTCGGCTACGGGTTCTAGCGGTTCGGGGCCTTTCTGCGGCGGCGCGGCCGTGGCTGCTTCTATGAGCCGGTCGAAAACCGCGTCGACCTGGAGCACCGCAAGCAACGCGAATACCAGGATAATGAAAGGGAAGAGCCCGAAGAGACCCCGGTAGGACAACTGCTCCGCGTAGGTCGTCATGCGATGCTCGAAGAAGTTCCTGATCGAGATCTTGCCCATCTCAACCATCACAAGCCCTCGTGGTCTGAGAACCCGCCTCGGCGCGGCGTCCACCGCATCTCTCAGTCAAGGAAGTTCTTCAGCATCGCTTACCAGATGAGTAGCAAGGGCAGCTTTCCACCAATCTCTCGCTGCCGCAAGAATCGTATTGTCCTCTTCGCCAGGTTGGCCCTCTGACGCCTCATGGAGTCCTCGACGCAGAGCAGACACTGGGTCCCGTAACCGCATAGTCGTGCCCTTCCCGGAAATGCTTTCAGCTTCCAACATGCCAAAATAGGCATCCCTCTCGGTGATCTTGGGACCGTATGCAAGGTCCGCACGATGTGCACAAATGGGAGGACCCAACATCTGAGTCTTGCAAAATCGTCTAGCGATGAATGCTCGCGAAGCTGATGCTCGGAACCTACGCGCCTGCTGAGATGACAACGTACCTTGTCTGCGTCGTCTTTCATTCGCGAACTACCAGCACCGGGCAATGGGCATGGCGAACCACCGAATCGGATACACTGCCCATTAGAGCTCTACTTATCCCCCCGCGCCCCGTGCTGCCCATCACCACCAGTCCGGCCTCTATATCCTCTGCCAGGTGGACGATCTCCCTTGCTACATCTCCCATCATCAGGTGCGCCTGTGCGACCGTTCCACCTGCCGACCGTACTCGTTCCACCTCCGCGTCGAGTATTTCCCTGCCTCGCTGCTCTGCGTGCCGTTCGATATCCTCCACCAGAATCGGGTCAGGTAACTCTACTCCCTCAGGATCGTTCGCTTCCGGGTAAAGCAGAGCAGTCGGGACGATATCCAAGACGTGGATCACGTGCAGTTCCGAGTTGGTTTGCCGACCAAGGCCCACCGCGGTCCGGGTGGCGAGATCGGCTTCACTGGAGCCGTCTGTGGCCAACAGGATCATGGTCGGAAAGATGCTCATCTCGCCCTCCTCGCTCGACACCGCATCCGCAGAACACATCATGACATCCAGCCGATCCCCGTGCATCATCGACGAGGATCGTTTGGGGGTCAGCCATCATACTTCTCCCTTCTGATCCTCCTCACCAATAGCCACGACCTCCGGTGGTGTACGCCTGATGCAAACCGTAGCGTATCGTTATCTCAAGCCCCATACGCGCAGGTTAGTGTAAGGCGGTTACGTCTAAGGGGCGCTTTCGTGTATTCACGAGGGTGGCAGGGCTTGTAGAAATGAGGAGTTCGGGTTCCTCAGGAATTTCAAGAATCACGTCCCCGGAGAAGGGTGTCGAGTGAAGACTAATCGAACCAAAGGCAGACCCTGGTTGGAGGCCCTAAAAAGCCTTGAGGGAGAGGCCAAAAAGGACGAGAAGAGCAGGACGAACACCGCGCTCTCCCCTGTGGACGAAATTTCAGAATCCCTAGTCCAACGAGGTGCCAAAGGTGACAAAAGTCTACTTTCCGTGTCGGACACAGAGGAGGACTCTAGTGTGGTCGACGAGGAGGCTAAACCCATAGAGGCGCGGCGCACTCACGTAACCGCCCAAGACCAAATGGCCGGTGTGGTAGCGGACCTAAAAGACGCGGATCTAGTAGCGTTGGACCTAGAGACTACCGGGCTGGACCCGCGCAAGGACTCCATAAGGTTGCTCTCGTTAGCGACCAGAGACGCCACTTACATCGTGGACTGCCACAGCGTGGATCCGGCAGGGCTCTTCCCCATCCTCGCCGAGGCAACCGTGGTGGCCCATAACGCCTTGTTCGACCTGAGCTTCCTATCCTCTTTAGGGTTCGTGCCCGGCAAGGTGGCGGACACCATGATCCTCTCCCAGTTGCTTCACGCGGGTGCAAAAGTCGAGCCACTGAAGAGAGAAACCTCCCACAGCCTCGCCTCAGTGGTGGAGCGACGGGCGCCACCGGGCGGATCATGATCCGCCCGGCGCTTGAAAGAGGCCACGAGCTAACGGCGGCTGCGCGTAACCCATCTCTGCGCTCTCAGGGGACCACAAACGGTTACGTACATGGGTGGGTAGGCGAGTCGTCTTGTGAGCCAGGGGCTACGGATTACATGTAGGCGGGCTCCGGATCGTCGCGCAGCAGATCGCTGGCCAAGCGTTCGAGCAGATGCGCGAGCTCCTCGTGCTCTTGGGGTGACCAGCCTTCGAGCCGCTCTTCGAGATCCTCCCTACGCGCCTCCACAACCTTCCTCAGCACGCTCCGTCCTTCCGAGCTCACGGCGAGTGGCGCATGCTCTTCTTCTCCGCCACTGATGAGCTCACTATCGCGTAGTGCCTGGAGGCGGGGGCGCAGGTCCGCCTCCGATAGTTCGAGGCTGACGGCCAACTCTTGAGCCGTAGCGGGGCCGTGTTCGTCGATGCGACACAACAGCCAGGTCTCGGAGGGTGCGAGGTCCACCCCGGCTCGTTTGGCAATCCGCTCGTAGATGCGGCGTCTGCTCTCGCGACTCTCGAGGGTCGTGAGGGCGCGCTCTATCTCCCTGGCCGAGCTGTCCTGTCTAGGCATGGCATAGCTCTCTGCTATACCCGAGCTCTCCACCGTCTTGCGTAACGGAACCTCCTTCAACAGCCAGCTCAAGGCGAAAGCCAGTAGCGCGAAAGGCACGGCTGAGAGGAACACCGCATCCAGCGAGGCTGCGAAAGCCTGCACGAGGTCTTCGTATACCGGAGCTGGAAGCTGCTGGAGCTGGGCCGGGTCGGCCTGCACCACCCCTGCGTCGACCCCTCGCGCCCCTCCTGCGGGCAGGTAACGCTGGAGATTATAAGAGAGCTGGCCGTTGAAGATGGCGCCGAAGAGTGCCACGCCGAACGAGCCACCCAAGGAGCGGAAGAACGTAGCCGCCGAGGTTGCAGCGCCGAGGTCTTGGTAGTCCACCGCGTTCTGCACGGCTAGCACCAGCACCTGCATCACCATCCCGAGGCCCAACCCGACCGCGAGCATGTAAAGGGACTGGGTGATCACAACTGTGTTCGCATCCATCCTAGAGAAGAGAAACAGACCGACGCTCATCAGCGCCGTACCCACGATCGGGAACACCTTGTAGCGTCCCCAGCGGCTTATGAGCTGTCCGCTTACGATGGAGGAGAGCAGCAAACTGAAGGTCATCGGTAAGAGCTCGAGGCCCGAGACGGTCGGGTTCGAGCCGCCGACCGCCTGCAAGAACGTCGGCAGGTAGGTGATGGTGCCGAAAAGCGCGAAGCCAATGATGAACCCCATCGCGCTCGTCACGGTGAACACCCGATTGCCGAAGAGGCTGAGCGGCACGACGGGCTCCGCGGCGCGCCGCTCGGCGAAGATGAAGGCGATGACCAACACGACCCCGGCTACTCCGAGGCCAATGATCTGAGGCGAGCCCCAGGGGTACTCGGTTCCTCCGAGGGAGGTGAGGAGGACCAGGCAGCTCGCGCCGGCAGCGAGGAGTGCGGTCCCGAGGTAGTCGATCTGGTGGTGGGCGTGACTCCTCGGCAAACGGAGCGTGATAGCCGTCACGATGAGCGCGAGTATGCCGATGGGCAGGTTGGCGAAGAACACCCAGCGCCAGGAGAGGCTCTCCACCAGGAACCCGCCGAGGAGCGGCCCGGCCACGCTGGAGGCGCCGAACGCCGCTCCGAGGATCCCCATGTAGCGACCCCGCTCGCGGGGGGAGACCACGTCGCCCACGATCGCTTGAGCGATCACTAGCAGGCCTCCTCCGCCTAAGCCCTGGATCGCCCTGAAGACGATCAACTCCAGCATGTTCTGGGAGAGCCCGGAGAGCGCAGAGCCGGCAAGGAAAATGAGCATCGAGGCCAAAAAGAACGGTCTTCTGCCGTAGAGGTCTCCTAGCTTGCCCCACAAGGGGGTAGAGACGGTGGAGCCCAGGAGGTAGGCGATCACCACCCAGGAGATCTGGCGCAACCCGCCGAGATCGCCGACGATTGTTGGCAGGGCGGTGGCGACGATGGTCTGATTGAGAGCAGCGGTCAGGAAGGCGAGCAAGAGCCCGCTGAAGACCAGGCGCACCTCCCGCCTGCTAAAGTGCGGAACAACCGCCTGCTCAGCCATCTGTGTTCCTCCTGCCATACTTCATCTCTTCTGGACCTCCCGGATCAGACCTGCCAGGTGAATCTACGGGCGCGTCGGATCAGGATCGAAGCGACATGATGTACCTAGTGAGTAAGGCGAAGAAGACCACCTTTACGCGGTACACGTATCTTCCTCCGCACCCACTGCCATACCGAACGCCGCCGTTTCGGGAAGAGGTCTCGTCTCAAGTTCACCAGCAAGATCACCAGCACGACCTCCGCTGCTGTGGCCGTGAGGTCTAACGCGCCCACCGGCTCGCGCATGAACGCGATCCAGGCCGGTATCCCTACCGTTCGCGTGAAGGCCCACACGAAGACAACCAAGAGATTGAGGAGGATTCCCAACCGCAAGGTCCACCTTCCAGGTCCGAACAGAAGGCTCACACCCAGAGCACCCTGGCAGGCGGCTACGAAGAGAAAGAAGTATCCGGCGGTGTTCCACTCCAGGTATTGCTCCGACAATACCCACAGGTGGATCCCATACGCCAAGAACGATAGCGCCGCCGCCACGTAAGCGTATTGCCGAGTGAGGCTGCTGTCTCCGGTATACGTGGTTTCTTTTCGCGCATCCATGGCGTTAGATCACCTCGAAGTTAGCCATCATCATCATGTCTTCGTGCTCCAGGTTGTGGCAGTGGAAGACGTACTTGCCCCTGTAGCCTTAGAACCTGGCGATCACGCGCACCGGCTCGCCGGCCCTCACCAGAACGGTATCTTTCCATCCTGCGTCGGCCGCTTGACCACCTCGTATTCGGCTTCGGCGTCCTCGGTACCCGAGTAGGTCCCGACGAACACGAACACGCGATCATCAGAGTTCATCTCTCTGCTCGACCTCCTCGCTAGTAGTATTGCCGTCTTCTTCTTCGTAGGTGACCATCGTATTAGGGGAGCGTTGCAAAAGCGTTGCATGGTCGTGAGTCGCGGGCATCCTCCGCTGAGGCTAGACTTCCGAGGACGCCTACCTTCTCGGAGGTTCGGTGAATAAGCCTCCGACAGAGGCGCGTGGTTCCCAACGATGGCATCATGCTCGTGGTGTATAGGTTGTCCCGCTTGTTCAAGAGTAAAGGTTGCGGCAAGGCCACGATGGCCTGCCTGGCCACGACGCGCCTGAGGGGTGCCGGTGGTTGAGGCATTCGCGTGGGGGTTTATCGCCGCCTCCTCGCTCCTGCTCGGAGCACTGATCGCTCTGCGCCGCCCGATCGCGTTACGCCCCCTGGGACTCATCATGGCCTTCGGCTCGGGAGTTCTGATCAGCAGCGTAGCCTACGAACTGGTCGAGGACGCCTTCAGCACATCGAGCGGAAGCGGAGCGGTGGGGCTCGGCTTGTTGGCTGGCGCCCTCACGTTCTCCCTCGGAGATCTAGCCATCGACCGCTTCGGAGGGGATGGGAGGAAGAGCGCCGCCGGAGAGCAAGACGAGGGGTCAGCCTTGGCCATCTTGCTTGGCACGGTGCTGGACGGCATCCCCGAGTCGATCGTGCTCGGCCTATCGTTGATAGGTGGTGAAGGGGTGAGCGTCGCCTTCCTCGCCGCTGTGTTTATCTCCAACCTGCCAGAGGCCCTTTCCTCCACGGCCGGCCTCTCCAAGAGCGGCTGGCATCGAGGGCGGATCCTAGGCCTCTGGACATCGGTCACCGTGGTGTGCGCGCTCTCTTCGCTGGCCGGCTACGCCCTCTTTGACGGAGCTTCTGCGGCGACGGTCGCCTTCGTTCAGTCCTTCGCCGGCGGCGCGCTGTTGACCATGCTGGCCGATACGATGATGCCCGAGGCATTCAAGTACGGGGGCAAGCAGGTTGGTCTCTTCACCACCCTGGGTTTCGCCCTGGCCTTCCTCATCACCACGATCGAGTGAAGGGGCAACACCTCTGAGAATGCGCCTTTTAGACACTCGGGTGCATAAGGGCACATAAGGAAGGAGGGCCGGAGCAGCATGTCTGGAGCGGCCGGACGCCACGCTCGGCGGCGCCCTTAGTAATATCGCAGAAGATCTTGCTGGAGGCTGATGCAATTTACGAAGATCTACTCCTTGTCTGAACGCTAGGAGAGCTTTGGCGAGCAGGAACACGCACCTGGGACGCTACCGCCGGACCGCCCACGTGCTCTCGCGGCACGGGCTGGGGTACGTGGTCGGTGTATTTTTCGCAGGGACGTCGAGGGGGCTGCGCGGCGAGCCACAGCGGCGGCATGAAGGCAAGGAGGGCGGCCGCCAGCGTGCGCAGGAGGAATCGCTCGGTCGCGTCCGACGCGATGCCCACCACGCGCAGGGAGGCGGCAGGCACCAAGAAGTAGGCGAAGGCACCGACACCGAAGACGACGAGCAGCAGCCACAATACTCCGGATTGCCGTCGCTGGTTCGCCACCGCGTGGCCCCCTCTAGCCACCGGCGAAGCCCTCGGCGTCCCGCACGGCGATGACGAGCTTGCCTCGGGCGTGCCCCTCCTCGAGATAGCGGATGGCCTCGGGGACCTCCTCCAGCAGGTACCTCCTGTCGATCACCGGCGTGAGCTTCCCCGCTTCGAGGAACTCCCCCAAGAGGGCCATCGAGTCTTTCTTGTTTGGCATCGAGAAGTTCGGGGTCGGCAGCTGGCTCACGAACGGGGAGAGCGCGACCAGTTTCAGGACACGGGGCATGCTTCCGAACCAGCGGCCGGTCCCCTGCCCGAAGCGATCGTGCCCGACGAGCACGTATTTTCCATTGGGGGCGAGGACGCGTCGAAAAGCCGAAAACGGATGGTTCCCAGGGATGTCGAAGATCAGGTCGTAGCGCTCGCCGCTTTGGATAAAGTCCTCTTGGGTGTAGTCGATGACCTGGTCTGCGCCGAGCGATCGGACCACATCCAGTTTCGTCGTGTCGTCTACGCCGGTCACATCCGCTCCGCAGGCTTTGGCGAGCTGTATGGCGAGGGCACCCACACCACCGCCAGCGCCATTGACCAACACCCTCTCGCCTGGATGCAGCAGTTCTTCATTAGGTAGATTCTGCAAGGCGATGAGTCCGGAGGTGGGTACGGCCACGGCCTGTTCGAACGTGATGTTGGCAGGCTTCAGAGCCAGCGAGTCTTCGGGAGCAGGCACATACTCGGCATAGGCGCCGCCGTTGGTCCACTGATATCCTTTGATTGTCTCGCCGAATACCTCATCCCCTGCTTGAAGGCGCGTCACGTCCCTGCCGACCGACTCGACGCGCCCAGCCACATCCGTCCCCGGAATCGGGTTCTTCGGTTTGAGCAGCCCGGCACCCATTAAGCGCAGGACGTACGGCAGACCCCTGACGACGTGCCAGACGTCCGGGTGGACGGAAGCCGCGTGGACTCGCACCAGCACTTCGTCGTCTTTGACCACCGGTTCGTCGACGTCCCTGAGTTCCAGGACATCTGCAGGTGAGCCGTATCTGTCTTGGACGATCGCCTTCATGGTGTGTAACCTTCGGTATCCTGACATTGCTCCTTTCCCCAGGCAAAGTTCATCATGACCCTAATGACGACTTAGGGGCTCCGTCAATAGACGGGTAGCATATGCGTCAAGGGACAATAGCAAGGCTGTATAATCATTCTGAGAGCTGCCAAGTATCAAAGGTTGCCAGCCTCCTGACGGACGCTCTTAAAGAGTAAGCGATATATTCTTGTGGCCGTAATATAGTGCCTAGCCGAACTCGG
>DATDKO010000491.1:0-2542 GCA_036519935.1 Rubrobacter sp.
CAGGGATTGCGAGCACGTTTGGCGGCGAGGGTGGCTCTGCACAATTTCTGCATCTGGCTTAATGAGCAACTCGGTCGCCCCCGGCTGGCCTTCGCTGACTTGCTCGGATGGTGATCTCATAACTCACACCAAGCGTTTAAGTGCATAGATGATGAATTCTACGAAGGACGTAGGTGCTTCTAGGAGGAGGAGGCGGTGATGTCCTCCCCAAACATCTCCTCGTTCCTGACGCCGATCGAGGTGTGGCCATGGATGAGTTTCCACTCACCGTCCTCCTCAACGAATCAAGAACGGGGGCGGTAGCCGTTATTTGCCGAACCTCGTCGAAGGTGGATTCTCGGAAGTTCGAGGCAAGCAAAACGTCTTGACACGTCTGCCACAGTTGCTACTATGTGCACTTGGTAAAGGAACAACTCCAAGTAGAGGCTGAGAAGCCCGTCCCAATTATGGGCGCTTAAGAGACGGGCAGAGCCAGCAGCGCAACCGGCTACCGAGAAAGCGGTGGTCGGTTGCGTTTCGCTTTGGGCGAAAGGAGGCGAGAGGGCCTTCAGCTGTCGAAGGGACCGGGTCGGACACTCATGAAACCTAGGGTGACAGCTCAGCTTCATTCATCTTCGGGCAGAAGTTCGAAGATCCTCAAAGACCACACGCACATCGAAACGGTCGTGGAAGTGGCCGGGGTGGGTAGGTTGGTACTAGATGTGGACAGCGGAGGCGGCTACTCACTGCGGGCGTATCCCGAGGGCAGCGACGATCCGAGCCGAGACCTGCTCGCAGTTGGCGTGGTGCATGCCGACGGGATCGTAGCCATCCACCCGGAGGGGTTGTCTGCTGAGGGGGAGCAAGGAGCCCCAGGCCCCGAGCGAAATCCCAATGTGTGAGGTTCCCATTCGTGTTTCTCCGCTTATTCACGAAATGCGGAAAAGGTTAATTCTCTTACCTTCGCCTTGCGGGCGTTCTCCGAAGTTCGTCAACGATTCATCGCCGGTTGCTAGCGTGAGTACGTTATGCAACACGGCGGCAGGGCTGAGAGTAGTTTCGCCCATTCATGCAAGTAGGAGGGAAGAAGATGGTGAAGACCACCCGTTTGGTGGCGCTGGCCTCAGCCTGGGGGCCTAGTGGCAGTGGGTTAGTTGGTGCTGATGGTGGTTGGGGCAAGCCCTGCGGACCAGATAACGCCGGATTGACCAATCGGTTTCGCAGGAGTAGACCTACCCTCAGCGAACTTCCTGGCGGTGGTTTGTGTCAGCAGACCGCCTTGCTGGCGGCTTCTCAGCTATGGCTCTTGCACGCGCCAAGGCCGGTGTCCTGGCACGCTGTATAAAATAATAAACGCTAGTATATCATCATAGACACAAATACTGTATACTGTAGGGGTTCTGTGGGGCTTGCGGTGTCGAGGTGGTGAAGTTGGGGGTTACGACGATGGCTTGTAGGTGTTGTGGCTGATGTCCGTCTGCCGGGCGAGGAGCCTGAGTCTATTCGGCATAGACGCCTTGCCTGTGGAGGTCGAGGTAGACGTCAGCTCTGGCCTGCCTGGTTTCTCGATCGTGGGTCTGCCTGATGCGGCGGTGCAGGAGGCGAGGGAGAGGGTAAGGGTGGCCATCTCCAACAGTGGCTACAAGTTTCCAACGAAGAAGGTGATCGTGAACCTAGCTCCGGCGAACTTGAGGAAGGAGGGGCCGGCCTTCGACCTTCCGATCGCGCTCGGGATTCTCGCCGCGTCGGGCGCGCTGCCGGCGGGAGGTCTGGAGAGTGCGGGCGTGGTGGGGGAGCTTTCGCTCGACGGTGGGTTGCGGGGAGTCAGGGGGGCACTTTCTATGGCTGAGGGTGCCAGGAGGGAAGGATTACCGCGTCTGCTCGTTCCCGAGCGAGACGCGTCCGAGGCTGCGGCCATAGGCGGCGTAGAGGTCTATGGAATGCGGAGCCTCAGGGAGGCTGTTGAGTTTCTCGGGGACTCTTCGCGGGTCTCCCCTGCGGAACCGGCGGCCGACGAAGGGCATTCTATCGACGCTCTGGAGGACTTTGCCGACGTGGCTGGGCAGCGCTACGCCAAGCGGGCTCTGGAGGTGGCTGCGGCAGGTGCGCACAACGTCATCATGAGTGGGCCGCCTGGCTCCGGGAAGACCATGCTGGCGCGCAGGATGCCTGGCATTCTGCCCCCGCTCACCATGGAGGAGCGCATCGAGGTGACCAAGGTCCACAGCGCGAGCGGAGAGGGTAACGGGGCACTCCTCACGCGCAGGCCGTTCAGGGCACCCCATCACACCGTATCCACCTCCGGGCTGGCGGGCGGTGGGAGCAACCCGCGGCCGGGGGAGGTGTCGCTGGCGCACCACGGCGTGCTATTCCTCGACGAGTTGCCCGAGTTCAGCCGGACGGCACTGGAGGCCTTGCGCCAACCCCTTGAGGATGGTCACGTGACGATCTCGCGGGTGGCCGCGACGCTCAGCTATCCTGCGCGGGTCACGCTAGTGTGTTCCATGAACCCATGTCCCTGCGGCTACGCCGGGGACAGGAGGCGGGTTTGCCGGTGTACGGC
>DATDKO010000492.1:0-2001 GCA_036519935.1 Rubrobacter sp.
GATGGGTGTGGCTTTCGCCTATCCGGAAGACCCCGTCTGGGTCATAGCCGGTGACGGCGGCATCCAGATGAACATCCAGGAGCTCGCCACGATAAGGGACTTCGGGCTGAACATAAAGGTCGCCGTTCTGAACAACGGTTATCTGGGGATGGTCCGCCAGTGGCAGCAGTTCTTCCACAACCGCCGCTACTCGGAGACGCCCATAACCGGGCCTGACTACGAGCAGCTTACCGCTGCCTACGGGCTCGCCGGGCGCACCGTCAGCGAGGGCGATGACGTCGAGGCGGCCGTGCGGTGGGCGCAAGAGCAGGAAGGCTGCACCATCCTGGACTTCCACATCGACCCCGAGGCGAATGTCTACCCCATGATCCCATCAGGCATGTCCGTCAACGAGATGATCGAAGAAGACGGTGCCTGAGTCGGCAACGGGAGTCGCCCTGACCACCATCGAGGTCCGCTTCACGGGCGGTATGCTCACCCTGAACAGGCTACTTATGACGCTGCAGAACAAGAGGATGCCCGTCGCAGGCTTCACGCTCGGGAGTGACACAGACGGAATGCGGGCCACCATCCTGCTCGACTGCCCATCCGAGTCGGCGCTGCGCTACACGGCCCTCATCTCGGCCCTCGAAGACGTAAGGGAGGCGGGACCGGCTGAGACTATAGAGATAGCCCTGATCGAGACCTCAAGAGACTGGCGCAAGCTTGCGGAGCAATCTGGCGTCGAAGCGCACGAAGAAGATGGAACGGTCGTCGCGTCCGGTGAGCCCGAGAAGGTGGAGACCTTTCTCGCCGCTCTTGGCGACGGCGTGGAAGACGCGGTTCGGGTTGGTCCTGTGGCCCGTCCGGAAGCACGGGGAGGAGCTTAGATGGCACGGGTATACCGTGAGGGAGATATAGGGAATGAGATCACGATGCGGAGAGTCGCGGTCCTGGGATACGGCAGCCAGGGTCACGCCCACGCCCTGAACCTGAAGGAGTCAGGCTGCGACGTGACCGTCGGGCTCTACGAAGGCTCGAAGAGCTGGTCCAAAGCAGAAGGGGACGGCCTGCAGGTAAAGACAATCGCTGAGGCGGTGAGAGAAGCCGACGTGGTGATGATGCTCCTCCCCGACGAGAAGCAGCCTGCCGTCTTCGAGGCCGAGGTCGGGCCGAACCTCTCCGAGGGCGTCCTCATGCTCTTCGCCCACGGTTTCAACATCCACTTCAACCAGATCGTCGTCCCCCCCGAGGTCGACTTGGGCCTCGTCGCCCCCAAGGGACCAGGGCACGTGCTCAGGCGTCTTTATGTCGAGGGCAAAGGGATGCCCTCGCTCTTCGCGGTCGAGAATGACGCTTCCGGGCAGGCTCGGGATGTGATCCTCTCCTACGCCCGCGCCATAGGGAGCGGCCGCGCCGGCATCATCGAGACCACGTTCGCAGAAGAGACCGAGACGGACCTCTTTGGGGAGCAGGCGGTGTTGTGTGGGGGGCTTACGGCCCTTCTCACGGCCGGGTTCGAGACGCTCGTCGAGGCAGGCTACCAGCCCGAGCTCGCCTATTATGAGTGCGTAAACGAGCTCAAGCTCATCGTCGACCTGATCTACGAGGGCGGGCTTGCGGGGATGCGCTACTCGATCTCGAACACCGCCGAGTACGGCGACTATACGGCAGGGCCGAAGATCATCGACGAAGCCGCAAGAGAGAGGATGCGTTCCATCCTCGCGGATATCCAGAGCGGCAAGTGGGCCAAAGACTGGGTGCTCGAGAACCAGGCTGGGAGGTCCAGCTTCCTCGCGATGCGCCGCAGGGAGGCCGAGTCGCAGGTGGAGAAGGTCGGACAGGAACTGCGGGCACTCGCGGCCGAGGGTATCGAGACGGCCGCTGGAGGTGAGAACCTATGAGTCGTAAAGCTTTCGCGGCGTCAGACGCCGAGTGGGCCTACCACGGCGGCGAGCTGGTGAGGGTCGGCGACATTCGCCTCTCACCGGCGACGCACGCCCTGAACTACGGCACCGGCGT
>DATDKO010000493.1:0-5751 GCA_036519935.1 Rubrobacter sp.
AAAGACGCTTTCCTCATGCGCCGAGCCCAGATCATGCACTAGCCAGCAACAGGGGCGAACGCGCCTCGCCAATAGCCCGCGCTCTTTGGGATGCGGCTCCCAGACGGTGCGCGACGCTATCCACGACTTCAATGAGCGTGGCCTGGCCGCTCTGGTGGCTGGCTCTTCTCGTCCTAAGAGAACTCGCGCCGCTTTCGATGAGAGCACGGCGCTGAGGCCGTGAAGGAACTGTTGCACCGCTCTCCGAGGGAGTTCGGCCACGATATAGTAGCCTCTGGACCTTTGAGATGGCGGCACAGGTCGCCTTCGAGGAGGAGCTTGTCGAAAGGCGGGTCTCGGGCGAGACGATCCGGGCAACGCTTTCGCGCCTGCTCGCAGTGAGGTGGCAGAGAGCCAAACGCTGGATCACTTCACCCGATCCCCTCTACGAAAGAAAAAAAGAAGAAAGAAAAAAAGGCGCGATCGATTGATGGAGGTGGCCCAAGACAACCCCGAGACTTGGGCGCTTACGAACTCGCCGATAGGGTATGCCGGGTCTTCGATTGTCCACATTACGAGCATCTCTCTATTTCCCAGGAGGTCGCCTGATTATGCACTAGGCATGATGTCCGAGGGCCGCGGATGCTGCGACTTCTCAGGCACTGGCGTACCGGCAGAGGAAGGGGACCAGGGCATCTGCGTCTGCGAGTTCGAGGAGGTCTTCGGCATGGGCCATTCGAAGGTCTCCTACCACATAAAGAAGCTCAAGGACGCAGGGCTTGTGCGCGAGGAGCGGCGCGGGAAGTGGAGCTTCTACTCACTCGACCGGGAGGCAGCCGGGGAGCTGCTCGGCGAGGCCGCAGATCGCCTGCTGGCTACTCCTGAGAAGCGGAGGGTGAGTGGTGGTGGCTGCTGCTGAGGCGGCGCACAGGAGCAGGGTTCTGTTCCTGTGCACCCACAACTCAGCTAGGAGCCAGATGGCCGAAGGGTTACTACGCCACCTGGTCGGGGATCGCTTCGAGGCTGTGAGCGCCGGCACGGAGGCTACCCATGTAAGGCCGCTGGCCATCCGGGCGATGGACGAGATCGGGGTAGACATCTCCGGGCAAGAGTCCAAGACTCTGCAGCGGTATCTGGAAGAGCCCTTCGACTACGTGATCACGGTCTGCGACGACGCGAACGAGGCTTGCCCGTTCTTCCCGGGGGCCGGGAGCAGGCTGCACTGGTCCTTCGAGGACCCCTCACGGGCCGAGGGCTCAGAGGAGGAGCGGCTGGCGGTCTTTCGGTCGGTGAGGGACCGAATCAAGGATTGGGTCCAAGCGGAGCTGGTGGACGGAGGAGGATAGCGATGCGTAAGCAGAAGGTGTTGTTCTTGTGCACGCAGAACTCGGCCAGGAGCCAGATGGCAGAAGGCTTCTTGAGGCACCACGCCGGCGAGCACTTCGAGGTTATGAGCGCCGGGTGCGAAGTGGGCGAGGAGGTCCACCCCTACGCGGTCGAGGTCATGCAGGAGGTGGGCATAGACATCTCCGACCAGTACCCAAAGGGCCTGAAGACCTACATGGGCAAGATGGGCTTCAACTACTCGATCATCGTGTGCGCCCGGGCGGAGAAGAACTGCCCCAAGACCTTCCCGGGGGTGGGCACGAGGCTCGTCTGGGTCTTTGAGGATCCCAGGGGCGAGAACGTCCCCGAGAAGGAGCGGCTGGAGAAGTTCCGCCAGATCCGCGACGAGATAGAGCAGAAGATCCGCGACTGGCTGGAGCACCCGGAGGCGGAGTTGGCGAGGCTCAAAGAAGAACGCAAGCGCGAGAAGCACTCGTCTACAGGCGTTTGGACGTAGCGGTCGTCGACCTGGGCCTGCCTGACAGAGACGGGAGGGAGCTGTTCGGCGAGCTGCGCCGGAGGAATCCCGGCATCTCTGTTGTGGTGCTTAGCGCGGCCATCTTAGGGCCTGGGCACCTGGACGCCGTCCTGAAGGCTGGAGCGGATGCGGTGCTCCACAAGGTAGCGTCTCCCCCGACTATCGTCGAGGAGGTAAGGCGCCTGGCTGGCCGATGAGCCCCCAGGAGCACGACAACCGCGGCTGATGGCTTCCGAGAACTGCGTACTACATACAGCCGAACTTCGGAGAATCCCCCTTCCACGCATTTTGGTAAATGGTCCAAGTGGGTATGTGGAACAAAGTTGGTCAGTAGAAGTGTCCATATGAAGCATGGCGGGGCACCCCCCTTGTGGGACATTCTCCCTTAAAGGGTTCTCTGACAACAGGGGAGCAGAAAGGAGAACATCATGAAGCGAACAATCAGTATACTGGTGGCTATGTGTTTGGTCGTATTGCTCTCTGCGGGAACAGCCCTGGCCGATTTGCCCCTCATCGTTGGTACCAACTCCGGCGAGCAGATCAACGGCACCAAAAACGCTGAAGAGATCCGCGGCCTCGAGGGCTCAGACGAGATCTCAGACGGCTTGGGCGCAGACTTGGTCTACGGTGGCATTGGAGAGGACAACCTTATCGGCACTGCCAGCGACACCTCGGTGGATCGCTTCTACGGGGGGAGTGGCGAGGATATCTTCCAGCCGAGAGACATCCCGGCCGTCAAGGACATCGTGAGTTGCGGCCCAGGCACTGATACCGTCTACGCTGACAAGGCTGACGTTGTCGGAGGCGACTGTGAGCAGGTGGAGGCCTGGTAAGGAAGGCCTGCTGAAAGCATCGAGGTTCTTGGCGAGAGGAGGAGTTCCGAGAACCCTCTACGCTCGAACTTCCGAGAATTCACCTTCCACGCACTCCGGTGAATAGCTAAAAGAACCTATACAACACCGGTCAGGAGGATGTTACTAAGGGTGCCCCATATGTACTCCCCGCTACCTTCATGACAGGGGTTCGGAAGCTCCAAAATGTAGGTTCTCGTACTCACGAGGATACTGGCTGCGAGGATACGCTCGACGCTGTTCGGTTTTCTGGCTTAACCGCCTTGGTGGTGCCGAGCACCCTCCCTGAAGCGCTCTTGGCCTGTACAGCGACGTACGGCTCGGCGGTGCGCACGGCGACGGTGGTTTCGAAGCCGCGCCGGGGAGCGGATCCGACGGGCTTGAGTTGGTTAGGGGTGGAGCCGGCCAGCACCTGCCAGCTCTCGACCTCCGTGGCGCCATTCCAACTGACGTAGAGCGTCACCTTATCATCGGGTCCCTGCTCGACCGCCACAGCTGGGTTGTCGCTCGGGTGCCCGCTCCATGGGAAGCGAAATGCCCGGTAGGACTGGCCGTCGCCTAGGAGTTGGGCGTCGAAGAGGAGTTCGCCCTCACGGGAGAATTCAGAGAAAAAGGGCGCGCTGCCCCAACCTACGAACAAGTTGGCGTTGGGTAGCACCTGTACGTTGCCCTGGGATGTGGAGAGCAACTTGTTTGGGTGGGTAAACTCACGCACCAGAGTAGCGTTCATCCCGTCCATGGCGAGCTCCACTACGATCCCGCGGGACTGCTCGTGTACCTTAGGAGAGGCACCGTTATCGAAGATGGTGATGGTGCCATCTCTCTGGCGCCTAGCGTCGTGCTGGTAGGCGATCCGGGTGCCTTCTCCCATCTCGAAGTCGCTCTCCTTACCTCCTAGCCGCCACAGGATCTCGCCGCTCTCGCGGTCGACCTTGTAGACGGCAGAGGTCCCTTTAGCGGAGATGAGGAAGTTGCCGTCGAAGTCTATGTCTATGGAGTTGATGTGAAAGTAGTCCAGGGGTGTGCCGGGCTTCTGTGGCGGCTTGCGGTAGGTCTCTTGGACGCCAACATAGTCCAAGCTGCGCCACTCGAAGAGCACCTCTCCGGTCTCGAGGTCGAGCTCCTGGGCTATCCCATCCCACACCGCGCCGTCCTCAGGGCCGCCTATCGGGGAGAGGTCCGTTTGCGTCGGGACGTAGGCCGTCAAGAGCGCGGTGTCCTCAGGAGTGATGAAGAACTCATGCAGGTCGCCCTGGTAGCCGTTGCCTGCCCGGACCCGGTTTATCTCGCGGTAAGAGTTATTGAAGATCACGTACTCGCCAACGCCGTGGCCGGCCACGACCTTGCCCTCCCACCAGGTAAGTACCAGCTCTCCCTGGTAGGACTGCACCCTGAAATCCGTCGCGTACCTGTTCTTGCTGAACCACACGAGCTGCCCTTGGTCGTCGACGATCATCGGACCGTCCTGCCCGGCGCCCTTCTTCGGGGCGACAAAGATGTAGCCAGGAGCGGTGTCGTGCGCCTGAGCGGTTATCTCGATGGCGGGAGGGCTAAGATCTGGGTGCGAGCGGAAGGACCTCACCTCGCTCGGCTGCGCCGGGGGAGAATGGTCGCTCTGCCGATCCTCTTTACACCCTGGCATGTTCAGTAGCGCGACACCAGCCCCTACAATGCCTAGGAACTTCTGTCGCGTGAACTTCCTACTCAAGGTGACGACCGTTGCTCGGTAGTCATGTTCCCCGAACGTGAGCAGAAGAGGTTGCATAGGCTACAGACGCTGAGCACAAGCAATAGGCCATTGCTTGAGGTTGACACAAGTTCAGGACTATCGCAAGAACCGTTGGCAGCTATAACCATCAATGCTAGAGGAGTTTGTAAGAACCCTTTCAGGGCGAAGTTCGCAGACCCCTCCTTCCACGCACTTCGGCGAATAATGCGCTCTCAACCTCATGCGACGAAGAACCTAGAAGCGGTAGGGGCATCCACGCGGTAGATTATGTGGTGGGTTTCGAGCGGAGGATGAGTTGAGAGAGCGGTTGACACGAAAGGACTTCCTGAAGGTCGCGGCCACGGGGACCGCCGGGCTTGCCCTGCTGAAGAACTTGACGCGCGTCAGGCCGAGCTGTCCAAGCGCCTCGCCCCAAGGCAAGCGGAGAAGGACCGCTACGTCAGGGCCTACGCGCAGGGCCACATCTCAGATTACGCGCTCGGTGTGTACATGGCGGACCTCGAGGACCAACTCGACAACCTCCGCCTCCTCCTAGCGTCCATCGAAGGAGAGTTGTCGCAGAAGCGGGAGCAAGCAGAGATCGCCGACAGTACAGAGGCCTGGCTCCACGCGCTGCAGGGGCGCGTAGCGGAGTCGAGGATGGCACGAAGGAGGGCTTTCGAGCCCGCCGTCAGCTCGTAAGGCTCCTCGTAGTCGAAGTCACGGTCGGCAAGAAGCCCGAGAACGGTGAGACTGAGGTCCGAATCACCTACCGCTTCGGTCCGCCACCCGCATCAGGGGCCGCGGGCTATCCTTCCCAGGGGGGCATGTTTGGTGATCCTCTCAAGAACGGTAGCCGATCGTAGAGGACGAAGCGCTCGAAGTCGGGGTAGAACTCGCTCGTGGTAACGGGCGTGCGGGAGAACGAGGCGAGGGGCTCCTTGCCCTCTTCTCCCTTGCCTGGTTGGTGCAGAGTAATGCTAACACTCCGTTCGTCGATCTCGATAACGTTGTATGAAGGCGGCATCGTGCCGCGCACGCGCATGGTCGACACGGTGCCTGAGTGAACGATCCTCACCCCCGAGATGCTCCAGACGTAAGGGACGTGCCTGTGGCCCGAGAGGACCATGTCGATCTTCAGCTCGCGCAGGATGGCCATCACGTCGCCGGCGTCGCGCAGGTTGTTGACGTCGCGCCCCGTGCCGGGGACGGCGAGAATGTGGTGGTGGATCATGAGTATCCTCGGCCCACGGTCCCATCCTCGGAACTCGGAGTCGAGCCAGCTGTAGTGCTCGCGCCCGACCTCTCCCTCGTCGAGATCCGGCTTGGTCGAGTCGAGCGCGACGACT